>CAZIPP010000041.1:7084-13032 GCA_964541215.1 uncultured Oscillospiraceae bacterium | reverse complement strand
CATATTGATGTATCACTTCGTGATGATTTAAATATTAAAGGACGATATCCGTGGATATCGACCTTTTCCTTAATGTTTTCGCAGAAAACACATCATGGGCGAAGCCTGCATCATACGCCGAAGGCGTATATCATGGATTTGCGAAGCAAATACGCATCATTGGCAGTTGCGGAAATCACTTTCCGCAACTGCCTTATGCAGTCGTTTTTTTATAAGCGTGATGTACGGTGTAATTTTAGATTCAACCATCATTTGCGGTTATGTTTCCAAACCCTATCCTTGGTCCCGAATGACCGGAAGTATCGGAAGAAAAATCGTCCGGATGACCGTGTATCATCACAGATCTGCCGATGACATCGCCGGGTGTGAATCGGTCGGTAAAAAACATTCCATAAGCAAAGCCACCGCAGGATAAAAGCGGAGGCATATCCCCCTGATGCATGGGGTGCTGGCGTCCGGCAGAGTCGTAATGACCGCCTGCTGTGGCAGGGTCACCGGAGGATACAGGAAAAGTGTGGATGTGGAAACCGAAAAAATCGTCTGATGGCAGACCGTCGATGCTGTAAAGCACCAGCGATCCGCCCTTGAAAGGCCAGAAACAGACCCTGCCCGAGATATTGTAGCCCATGACCGAAGAGACCTCTGCTTCCGCGGCGGGATAATCGGTAAAAAGTATTCTTGGAAACTGCACCTGCTCCATTTTCTCACTCCTGTTTTTTGTAACAGTATATGAGCGGGGACGGCAAAGGATACGCCTGATGGGGCATATAAAAAAACAAACCGGTCTGCATCAGCAGACCGGATATGTTATAAGATTAGACAGCGCGTTCAACCTTGTTGGAGCGAAGGCACCGTGTACAGACATATACATGGCGCGGAGTACCGTCCACGATAGCTTTGACGCGCTTGACGTTGGGCTTCCAGGTTCTGTTGGAACGCCTGTGGGAATGGGAGACCTTAATGCCGAAGGAAACGCCCTTTCCGCAAACATCACATTTTGCCATTTGCTGCACCTCCTCGCCTGTGATAATCAATCGCAAAATTGCGCAGAGACTATACTACCAGACTTTTTGCAAAAATGCAAGCATTATTTTAATAAAAATTCCGATATTTTGCATTAATTTTTCTGCTCAGCTTTTCAGATGGAATTTACTGAAAAGTTACGATTTGGTTGCAAAAAGTGTATATATTGTATATAATAAAGTGATAGAATAAATTACAGACAAAAAAGATTCGGAGGACAGCTACTCATGGCAGAAAACGGAGTACCTCTTTCCCAGATAGTGGAAGAATTTGAACTGGAGATCCTGTACAAGTCCAGCGACTTTGACAAAATATTGATAACCGTTGACGATGTTAACCGTCCCGGCTTGCAGCTGGCAGGCTTTTATAACCACTTTTCCGCCGACAGACTGCAGGTCATCGGTCTTGTTGAGACCTCCTATCTCAGCGGTCAGACCGAGTTCGGACGCTACAACGCTTACAATAACCTTTTTGCCCACGGCATACCGGGTCTGATAATCTCAAGAGGTCAGCAGGTGCAGCCGGAATGTATCACCGCCGCCAGGGAAAACGACGTTACCGTTATGCGCAGCCAGCAGAGCACCAGCGAGATACTTTCCACCCTTATCGCCACGCTGAAGGTCTACCTTTCTCCGAAGATAACCCGCCACGGTGTTTTCGTCGAGGTCGCCGGTGAAGGCGTTCTTATCATGGGCGAAAGCGGCGTTGGTAAGAGCGAGACCGCCATTGAGCTTGTCAACCGTGGTCACCGCCTTATAGCAGACGACGCGGTGGAGCTGAAAAAGGTCACCGCCCACTCCATCGTGGGTTCCGCGCCCGAGCTTATCCGCCATTATATCGAGATACGCGGCATCGGCATTATTGATGTGCGCCGTCTGTTCGGTATGGGCGCTGTTAAGGATTCGGCAGAGCTTGACCTGGTGGTACAGCTTGAAGACTGGAGCGAGAATACGGCTTACGACCGCCTTGGCATTGAAAGCCAGTACATGGACATCATGGGCGTTATGGTGCCCACAGTCACCGTACCTGTCAAGCCCGGTCGAAATCTGGCAGTTATCCTTGAAATTGCCGCCATGAACAACCGTCAGAAGAAGATGGGCTACAACGCGGCTCAGGAGTTTACCAACCAGATAAACCGGCATTTTGATCAGGTGCTGGGCAATACCGAAAACGGATCCGATCAGTGAGGTAACCATGACAGGTCTTTCAAAATTTGAAAGTGTACTTGAAAAGAATATGCCCCATCTGGCATTGAAGAAAAACGAACCGTTGAGCCGCCACACCTCCTTTTCCATCGGAGGACCGGCATCGCTGCTGGCGCAGCCGAAGAGCGTTGGGGAGCTGCAAACGCTGTACAGCCTTTGCGTAAGCGAAGGAGAAGAACCTGTTTTTCTCGGCAGCGGTACCAACGTTCTGGCTCCCGATGAGGGACTTGAGCGGCTGGTGATTCAGACCAGAGGAGCAAATGAGATAAAGCATCTTGGAGACGGGCTTTTCCGTGCCGACTGTGGAGCCACACTTGCCCGCCTTGCACAGACCGCCGCGAAGGAAGGCTATACGGGGCTTGAGTTTGCTCACGGCATCCCCGGCGCCGTCGGCGGCGGTGTGCTTATGAACGCAGGCGCCTACGGCGGAGAACTGAAGGACGTTTGCGTGTCTGTCCGTTGGATGAAAAAAGACGGCGAGGTCGTTGATGTGCCGGCGGAGGAAGCGGAGTTCGCCTATCGTGAGAGCCGTTTTTCCAAAGAAGGCGGGCTGATACTGAGCGCTGATTTTCAGCTCAGCTCAGGCAGCACCGGGCAGATACAGGCAAGGATGAACGAACTGGCTTTGAAAAGAAGGACTTCCCAGCCTTTGGATATGGCCTCCGCGGGCAGCACCTTCAAGCGGCCTGTGGGCGGTTTCGCCGCAGCCCTTATAGATCAGGCGGGGCTGAAAGGCTTTACCGTAGGCGGCGCTCAGGTGTCTGAAAAGCACGCGGGTTTCGTTGTAAATATCGGCGGAGCTACCTGCGCCGATGTGCTTGAACTGATAGAGCAGATACAGAAGAAGGTATTTGAGACCAGCGGTATCCGCATAGAGCCGGAGGTAAAGCTGCTGGGTCAGTAACAAAGGAGTACAAATGAAATTTCTGATAATCTCCGGGCTTTCCGGAGCGGGAAAAAGTAAAGTCGCGTCCAATCTTGAGGATCTGGGATTCTACTGCGTGGATAATATGCCTGTGGATCTGATACCTCAGCTGGCAGGCGTGTGCCTTGCCACAAAGGGCAGGTACGACCGTGTGGCTCTGGTCACCGATGTCCGCGGAGGTCAGAGCTTTGAAGGGCTTTTTCAGTCGCTGAAGGAGCTGGAAAAGACGGGCTGTGACTATAAGATAGTTTTCGTTGAAGCCTCCGAGGAGACTATCATAAACCGTTATAAGGAGACTCGCCGCAAGCATCCCCTTACCATAGACGGAACGAGCCTTGTGGACGCCGTTCGCCGTGAACGTGAGATACTGCGCTCTGTTCGCGACAGGGCAGACCACATAATAGACACCTCCGCTTTTTCAACGAGCAAGCTGCGTGGCGAGATAATAAGGCTTTTCGCCTCCGAACAGCGGGAACGCACCATGGCGGTCAATGTAACGTCCTTTGGCTTCAAGTACGGCGTGCCCATAGACGCCGATCTGGTGTTCGATGTGCGCTTTTTGCCCAACCCTTATTATATCGACAGCATGAGGGAGCTCAGCGGGCTGGATACACCCGTCCGCGACTTTGTCATGTCCTTTACCCAGACCAATGATTTTCTGGAAAAGCTCAGGGATATGCTCAGCTTCCTTCTGCCGCTTTATACCGAAGAGGGCAAGAGCCTGCTGACCATCGCCATCGGCTGCACAGGAGGTCATCACCGCAGCGTGACCATAGCTTCGGAGCTTGGAACATTCATCAAATCCCGGGGATACGAGACTTCCGTTACCCATCGGGACCTTTCACGGGGATGAACAACGGGGCGGGCAGTACCTGCCCGACAAATAAGCAAGATCTATTGGAGAATATAAATGCCATTCAACACCAAAAACGGACCTAAAATAGCAGCCATCGGCGGCGGTCACGGACTGTCTGCCATGCTTAGAGGTCTGAAAAAATATACCGAAAACATAACTGCCATAGTTACTGTGGCAGACGACGGCGGCGGCAGCGGAGTGCTGCGCCACGATATGGGGATGCTCCCTCCGGGAGATATCCGCCGCTGCATACTGGCTCTTTCCAACACCGAGCCTGTCCTTGAGCAGCTGCTGGACTTCAGGTTCAGCGAAGGCACCCTGTCCGGGCAGTCTCTTGGAAACCTGTTTCTGGCCGCGCTCAACAGCCTGTCAGACTCCTTCGACGAAGCTGTTTTGCGCATGTGTCAGGTGCTTGGCGTCAGCGGCAGAGTTCTGCCTGTGACAAATTACGACGTTTTTCTCGAAGCCGAGTTTGAAGACGGCAGCCGCGTTCTTGGAGAACACAAGATATTCGACCAGAAAAAACGCAAAAAATGCCGCATAAAGCAGGTGCGCCTTGTGCCCGAAAAGCCCCAGGCATTGCCCGCGGCGGTGAAGGCTATTGAAGAAGCCGACCTTGTGGTCATAGCTCCCGGCAGCCTGTATACCAGCATCATCCCCAATCTTCTGGTGGACGGAGTGGTGGACGCCATAGCCCGCACCAAAGCCAAATGCGTCTATGCCTGCAACCTGATGAGTCAGGAAGGGGAGACCGAAGGCTATACCGCGGCGGATCATATTCGGGCGCTGCACAAGCACTCCCTGCCGGGACTGGTGGATATATGCATCGCCAACGATGAGGATATCTCAGACGAGATGAAAGCGAAATACGAGCTTGAAGGAGCCGAACGCCTTGTGGCAGATGAAAAGGAGTTTGCCGGGCTGGGCGTGCAGCTTATCCTCAGACCACTTGTGGCAGACGAGGGAGACTATGTCCGCCACGATGAAGACGCTCTTGCCAGAGCGATAATTGAAATCATTTGATTCCCCTCGGAGGTGACCTGATGTCATTTTCATCGGAAGTTAAAGACGAACTGTGCCGGGTGAACATAAATAAAAAGTGCTGTGCCCTTGCCGAATGCTACGGAGCGTTCCTGTATGGCAACACCTTTTCCTCCGGCGAGATAAAGATAATAACAGAAAACCATGCTTTTGCACAGCGGCTGCCAAAGCTTATGAAAAAGGCTTTTGATCTGGAGCCGGACGTACTGCCCGATGAGAAAAAGGGCGGCAAGCTCATAGTTTCCGTTACCGACAGCCAAAAAACAGAGATCATCCTGCGGGCTTTTGGCTATAGCTGGGACACCAATGTGGCTCACCACATCAACCTTGCCATGCTGGAAGAGGAATGCTGCAGGGTGTCCTTCCTGCGGGGCGTTTTTCTGGCTGGCGGTTCCGTTACCGACCCTGAAAAGCGGTACCATCTGGAGCTTGTTACAAGCCACAGAAGCGTCAGCGGCGAGCTGTTTTCACTGCTGCTTGAAATGGGCTTCGAGCCCAAGGAGACCGAGCGCGCAGGCAGCCGCATAACCTATTTCAAGCAAAGCGACTATATCGAAGATATACTTACCCTTATCGGCGCTCCGGTGGGGTCTATGAAGATAATGTCTGCCAAGGTGGAAAAGGAGCTTATCAACGACGTCAACCGCCGTGTAAACTGCGAGACCGCCAATATAGACAAGGCCATTGCCGCGTCAGCCGAGCACATGCAGGCCATCAGCAGGATTCACAAGACCATGGGCCTGGATATCCTGCCTGAAAAGCTTTATGAAACGGCGCTGCTGCGTATGGCAAACCCCGAAGCGTCTTTGGCGGAGCTGGCTTCTCTGGCAGACCCGCCCATAACAAAATCTGCCCTGAACCATCGGCTGAGGAAGATAGTCCAGATGGCGGAGGAGAT
>CAZIPP010000041.1:0-6984 GCA_964541215.1 uncultured Oscillospiraceae bacterium | reverse complement strand
ATGTCCTTTGTCCACCTTCATGTCCATACCGAATTCAGCCTGCTGGACGGCGCCTGCCGTATAAGCGGGCTCGTACCTCGTTTGAAAGAGCTGGGGCAGACCGCCATAGCCATCACCGACCACGGCGTTATGTATGGCTGCGTTGATTTTTACCGTGCCTGCAAAGCCGAGGGCATCAAGCCCATCATCGGCTGCGAGGTCTATGTTGCTCCCGGCAGCCGCCACGACAGAGGACGCACCACCGACGGCGAGCCCCGTCACCTTGTGCTGCTGTGCAAAAACGAGACAGGTTACCGAAACCTGTCGTACATGGTGTCCATGGCGTTTACCGAGGGATTTTACCAGAAGCCCCGTATCGATATGGAGCTGCTGCGGCAGTATCACGAAGGGCTCGTCTGCCTTTCAGCCTGCCTTGGCGGTGAGCTGCCAAAGCTCATCATGGCGGGCAGCTACGATAAAGCCAGGGCAACAGCCATTGAATACGATGCCCTTTTCGGAAGAGGCAACTATTATCTGGAATTGCAGGATCATGGGCTTGCCAGTCAGCGGGAGGTCAACTCTGCCCTTATCAGAATAAGCGACGAGACAGGCATACCACTGGTCGCCACCAACGACTGCCATTATCTTACAAAAGAGGACGCCTATGCTCAGGACGTTCTCATGTGTATCCAGACAGGCAAGACCGTTGAAGACGAAAACAGGATGCGCTTCGAGACCGAGGAGTTTTACGTTAAATCCGAACAGCAGATGCGGGAGCTTTTCCCCAACTGCCCCGAAGCCATTGAAAATACGGCGAAGATAGCCGAAATGTGCAATATGGACTTTGAATTCGGTCACTATCATCTGCCTGAATTCAAGCTGCCCGAGGGCAGAGAAGCCACAGAATATCTCATCGACCTGTGTGAGCAGGGCTACAAAAAGCGCTATCCCGCCGACCCGGAGGGCTACCATGACCGACTGGAAATGGAGTTGGGCATGATACAGAAGATGGGATTCGTGGACTACTTCCTTATCGTTTCCGACTTTATCGCCTTTGCGAAAAGTCAGGATATCCCGGTAGGTCCCGGCAGAGGCTCGGGCGCGGGTTCCATGGCGGCTTACTGCCTTGAGATAACCGACGCCGACCCCATGAAATACGACCTGCTGTTTGAACGCTTCCTCAACCCCGAGCGCGTCAGCATGCCCGACTTTGATATCGACTTCTGCGTCAGGCGGCGTCAGGAGGTAATCGACTATGTGTGCCGCAAATACGGTTCCGATCATGTGGCTCAGATCGTTACCTTCGGAACCATGGCGGCCAGAAACGCCATCCGCGATGTGGGACGAGCCTTGAACTACACCTACGCCGAATGCGACGTGGTGGCAAAGGCTGTGCCCGCAACGCTGCACATCACTCTTGAAAGCGCGCTTTCCGCTTCACCCCAGCTGAAGGAGATGTACGAAAGCGATGAGCGTGTCAGAAAGCTCATCAATGTGGCGAAATCTCTGGAAGGTATGCCGCGCCACGCTTCCACCCACGCGGCAGGCGTGGTAATAACGAAGCTGCCGGTACACAACTATGTGCCGCTTTCAAAAAACGAGGACTCCGTTGTTACCCAGTATCCCATGACCACGCTTGAAGAGCTTGGTCTTTTGAAGATGGACTTTCTGGGACTTCGCAACCTTACGGTAATAGACGATGCTCAAAAGAGCATCCGTGAGACAGAGCCTGATTTCAATATCAAAAATGTACCGGACGACGATGAAGCCACCTTTAAAATGCTGGCAGAGGGGCGGACTTCCGGTGTGTTCCAGATGGAATCTGCCGGCATGACAAACCTGTGCGTCAGCTTCCGGGCAAGAAGCATCGAGGACCTTACGGCTATCGTTGCGCTGTACCGTCCCGGTCCCATGGATTCCATACCCAAATTCACCGCCAGCAAAAACGACCCCTCAAAAGTGAGCTACAAGCACCCGATGCTTAAAGATATACTGGGCTACACCTATGGCTGCATCGTGTATCAGGAACAGGTCATAGAGATACTGCGCAAGATGGGCGGATTCTCCCGAGGCGCGGCAGATAACGTGCGCCGCGCCATGAGCAAGAAAAAGCAGGCGGTCATACTGGCAGAGCGTGAAAACTTCGTTGCGGGCGCTGCCCAAAACGGAGTGGAAAAAGCCGTTGCGGAAAGCATTTACGACGAGATACTGGATTTTGCAAACTACGCTTTCAACAAATCCCACGCGGTATGCTATGCCATCGTAGCCTATGAAACGGCTTATCTCAAATGCCACTGGCCCCGCCAGTATATGGCGGCGCTGATGACCTCGCTGCTGGACAGCACATCAAAGATCGCCGAATACATCAGCGAATGCAAGGACATGGGCATACAGGTACTGCCTCCGGACGTGAACGAATCGGGAGTAGACTTCACCGTCAGCGGTGATGCCATCCGTTTTGGCATGGCGGCGGTCAAAAACGTCGGACGCGGACTTATTCAGGCGCTGGTCACGGAGCGGGAGCAGGGCGGAAGGTTCAAAAGCTTTGAGGATTTTATCGAGCGAATGTACGGCGGCGATATGAACAAGCGCGCCGTGGAAAGCCTGATAAAATGCGGAGCCTTCGACTGCTTCGGGCATAAGCGCTCCCAGCTGCTCAGGGTCTATGAAAAGGCAATGGATGATGTGGCGAGTATCAGAAAGAAGAATCTTGAAGGGCAGATGGGCTTTTTCGACATCATGGACGAGCAGGAGACCGCTCTCGGCACCATAACCATGCCTGATATACCCGAGCTGAGCGCCCGGGAACTGATGACTCTGGAAAAGGAGACCACCGGTCTTTATATGTCCGGTCATCCGCTGGACGAATACAGGGACGTGCTGAAGCATTCGGGAGCAGCCACCATATCCGCCATCATGGCAGATTACGCGGGCGCCGAAGGTCCCATAGTATACAAAGACGGTACCACCGTTTCCGTGGCGGGTATGATCGCAGCCGTAAAAACCAAGATGACCAAGAACAACAGCCTTATGGCATATGTAACGCTGGAAGATGATACCGCGTCTATGGAGGTGCTTTGCTTTGCCAGAACTCTGGAGGCTGACGGCACATATATCGTGGCAGGCAGTCCCGTTCTTATAAGCGGCAAGATATCCGTCCGCGATGAAAAGGACCCCCAGATGCTGGCGTCCAGGGTGCTGCCGCTGAGCCAGCTCACATCTGTGCCGACGCAGAAGACCAATGGGGCAAGAAAGCTCTTTGTTAAGCTGCAAAGAGACGATGACGAGGTTTTCCGCAAGGTCAAAGCTACCATAAATATGTTCCCCGGCACGGAAAAGGCTGTGCTGTATATCGCCTCCACCGGCAAGCAGCTGGGTACAGCCTGCAATATCCACGACGCGCTGGTGCAGGAGCTGAAGCAGCGGCTCGGCGAGGATAACGTTGTCGTAAAATAATTAATTGCGTATTGCCCGCTATGTTGCGCAATGCAGCATAATGTGCTACAATATATTGTTGGAAAATCGAAAGGAGGACGGATATCTTGAAACGCCGTTTTATCCCTATTTTCATACTTGCCGTCCTTCTGAGCCTGTGTCTTTCGGGCTGCTTTGCCGAAAGCGGAGACGGTCTTTACCGTCTGCCGAAAGCGCCCGATGACTATATCGATCTGCAAAGCTGCATAGACGTTCTTCTGGCAGACGGCGCCCAGTACGCGGGACCTGTTTCCGGCAGCAACCGTCAGGCGGTGCAGCTGGTGGATCTCAATGGCGACAGCGTTCAGGAAGCGCTGGCGTTTATGACCGTATCCGGCGAAAAGCCCCTTAGAGTTTACCTGCTCAGCAAGGATATGGAAGGGCAGTTCGCTCAGGCAGCGGAGATATCGGGCGACGGCGCAGCCTTCGACTGCGTTGAGTATGCCGATGTAGACGGCGACGGTGTGCTGGAGATAATACTCGGTTTCCAGATGAGCGATCAGGTTTTGCAATATGTGGCGGTCTATGATGTGTCCGACGGATTTTCCCTGTCACTTTTGACAGCGGGAAGCTACATGGAATACAAGACCTCCGATCTGGACGGCGACGGCTCAGTGGAAATGCTGCTTTTTAAGCTGGATTCTGCCGAGACTGCCGGAACCGCCGATTTTTACGACTACCGCGACGGTGAGTTCAAGCTTATCAATACAGCCAGCCTGTCGCTGGGTATGGAGAGCATAAAGCGCATCAAGAGCAGCAGCTATATTGAAGGCGGCATCCCTGCCGTGTTCGTGTCCGGAACTTACCAGTCCACGGGTCTTATAACAGACGTTTTCGCCGTCAGAAACAAGGAGCTTGTTAACGTAGCCATACCGGAAGGCGCGGAAGTGAGCCTTCAGGCTACCAGAAGCTATATCATCTATCCCACTGACGCAGACAGCGACGGCGTTGTGGAGCTGCCGCGTCCGGTGCAGATGCACGTGATGCAGGGGACTTCCGAAACGTATTACACCATCAGCTGGTACAGCCAGACCATTGACGGTCAGTTTATCAAAAAGCTGACCACATATCATAACTATTCCGAAAGCTGGTATTTCAAAATACCCGAACAGTGGGAAGGGAACATCTCCGTTTCCCGAACCGACAGCAGCGAAGGCAAAGCGCTGACCTTCTACCGCTACAACGGTGAAGATTCGCCCCAGGCATTGTTTACGATCTATTCCCTCACCGGGGATGACCGTCAGCAGCTGGCAGAGAAGGGCGACCGCTTCGTGCTGTACAACAAGGGCGAGGTCATCTACTGCGCTGAGATAGCTCCCGGCGCAGACAGCTGGAGCGCCATGATCACAATGGAAGAAATAATCGCCGGATTCAAGCCCATAAGAACGGAATGGAACACCGGTGAAGTATAATTCAGCTGTCATTTCGATAGCCGCAAAGCAGCTGAGAAATCCCCATCTTAGTTACGCGATCTCTCTTCTGTCATTCTGAGGAACGGAGAGCCGTGCAGGGCGGGGGCTTGCTCCCGCCGCCCGGGATACCGCATAGTCATTAATCAAACACTGTTAACATACATGAAAGGAATTACGCCAATGAAAAAGGTACTGATACTGGAAGACGAAGTCAGCATCAGAAGCTTTGTTGTCATCAATCTCAAAAGGGCGGGCTATGAAGCCATCGAAGCCGGTACAGGTATGGAGGCGCTGGAAAAGCTGCGCCAGAACCCCGATATCAGGGTCGCCATACTGGACATCATGCTGCCGGATATAGACGGCTTTGAGGTGTGCCGCACCATCCGCGCCACCGACAGCCAGATAGGCATTATCATGCTCACCGCGAAAACTCAGGAGATGGACAAGGTCACCGGACTTATGACAGGTGCGGACGACTATGTTACCAAGCCTTTCTCTCCCGCGGAGCTTACCGCCCGTATTGACGCTCTGTACCGCCGTACCGGCGGAGAGATCAACGAGGACTCCAACGAGCTCAAGCAGGGACCCTTCGTGCTCAATACCCGCAACAGAACTCTGGAGAAAAACGGTCAGCGCATCAAGCTCACTCAGGTGGAATACGCCATTATGAAGCTGTTTATGCAGAATCCCGGCAGAGCCTTGTCCCGTGAGGACGTGCTGCAAAACGTCTGGGGCAGAGACTACTGCGGCGAGCTGAAAATAGTGGACGTCAATATCCGCCGTCTGCGCATCAAGATAGAGGACGACACCGCAAATCCCATTTACATCACCACCGTATGGGGCTTTGGCTATAAATGGGGAGCGTAAAAAAGAATTTTATGCCCACGGGCATAAGGAAAAGATGGCTGCTAAACTGCATGAGCATCGTTGTTCTGGTGGTGCTGCTGGCAGTGACAGCGTTTTCCATGGTCTTTTCCAGCTATTACTATTCCGCCGCCCAGACTGGTCTGGAAGCCAAGGCAAAAACCGCCAGCGACTTCTTTTCCAGCTATATGAACCAGAGCTACAATGAGTATTATCTCAGCGCTTACAAGTTTATCGAAAACTTCGATGAAAAGAATACTCTTGAGCTGCAGTTTGTCAACTCCAACGGCAGGATAATCGTGTCCTCCTACGGTCTTACAGCGGGAACATCCCCGGGGACTGAGGACATAACAAGAGCCATGGATACTCAGCAGATAAGCGTGTTCATGGGCAATGACCCTGCCACCGGTGAGCATATCATGGCGGTGTCAAGCCCCATGATATATTCCTCGGGCGACGTAATAGGCGTTATGCGCTATGTCACCAGTCTGCGGAACGTAGACCGGCATATAATCCTTGCCGTTGCCGCCGCGCTGGCAGCG
This sequence comes from uncultured Oscillospiraceae bacterium, assembly GCA_964541215.1. GTDB lineage: Bacteria > Bacillota > Clostridia > Oscillospirales > Oscillospiraceae > SIG469. The sequence goes on along the minus strand of CAZIPP010000041.1, from coordinate 713 downwards.
GGTCTGGTCATAATCCTGTTCGTTATCTTCTCAAATCTGTACTTCATCCGCTCCATAATCGGACCGGTGGCTCAGATAACCGAAACAGCCAAGCGCATAGCAGCGGGCAGCTACGGTATTCAGATAGAAAAGGAATTTGACGACGAGATAGGCGAGCTGGCAGATACCATCAACAATATGTCCATCCGCATAGATCAGGCGGAAAAGACGCAGAGCGAGTTCGTGACCTCCGTGTCCCACGAGCTGCGCACTCCGCTGACAGCCATCTCCGGTTGGGGCGAAACTTTGCTGTATGATGATTTTTCCGACCCGGAGGAGACAAAGCGCGGCATCGGCATCATGCTGAAGGAAGCCCATCGGCTCACAACTCTGGTTGAAGAGCTGCTGGAGTTTTCACGGATGCAGGACGGCAGGTTCAAGCTGAGCATCGAAGACTGCGATATCCGCAGCGAGTTTGAGGATACGGTGTTCATGTATGGCAGCAGGCTGCGCAAGGAGAACATCGAGCTTGAATATCTGGATAACGATGATGAGATACCAAACATCCCTGCCGACGGCGCAAGACTGAAACAGGTGTTCCTGAACATTCTGGACAACGCCGCCAAGCACGGCAAGGAAGGTCGGCGCATCACAGCCCAGATAGGCATGGAAGACGGCTGCGTTGCCATAAAGATACGCGACTTTGGTCCGGGCATACCAGAAGAGGAGCTTCC
>CAZIPP010000040.1:0-13065 GCA_964541215.1 uncultured Oscillospiraceae bacterium | reverse complement strand
ATGGGGATCCTCACGCCTGCTATCGCAGGCTCAGGATGACAGCGTTCACCTCTGACACCTGTTTAATTAAATTATAGTAATTTTTCACTTTACAAGCCGACATGGTATGATATACTATCTGTATATTGTCTATAAGATAAAGATGTAAGAAAGGGGTGGGCATAGACATGGCTACCGCGTTTTCGTCAACGCTGGCGAAGCTGCGTCAGGTAAAGGGCGTCAGCCAGCGCAAAGCAGCCGGTGATCTGGGAGTATCTCAGGCTCTGTTGTCCCACTATGAAAACGGTATTCGGGAACCCGGACTGGATTTCCTGTGCCGTGCGTGCGACTATTACCAGGTGTCATCAGACTATATGCTTGGAAGAAGCAGCCAGAAGTCCGACCAGTCAGGTATACCCATGCGGACAGAAGCCAACTCCACGGAGTTCGAGCTGGACGAGCTGACGGAAATAGACCGCCGTCTGCTGTCGGACAGCATAGCAGTTATCGGTCAGATACTCAGCGGTATCGGAGACAGGCAGCTGGTAAACGACGCGTTTGCCTGCTTCGCCGTGGCGGTGTACAGGATCATCAGAGATCTGGCGCCTCAGGAGGCAGACAGACTGGCAGACATCAGCGATACCAATATCGATCTGGCGGCAGATACTGCCATGAAACGTGCCGAGCTTGGTATCGTGCGTCAGCTGGCAGCCGACGGGTATCCCACTGTCAGCGATCTGGACGAAAAATACCCTGAGCTTTACCAATCCCTTATGCAGGTGCTTTACAACGCCGGCATGAGGATAAAGAAACTTTAGATATATGAGGTGACTCATTTGAGCGACAAGAGCAAGATAAGAAACTTTTCCATCGTTGCCCATATCGACCATGGCAAATCGACTCTGGCAGACCGTCTGCTGGAGCATTGCGGCACTGTTGAAAAAAGAGAAATGACAGAAGGACAGATCCTCGACAGCATGGATCTGGAAAAAGAGCGCGGCATAACCATCAAGGCCCGTGCCGTCAAACTGGAATACAACGCGGCTGACGGCGAGACCTATCAGCTGAACCTTATCGACACTCCGGGACACGTGGACTTCAACTATGAGGTCTCCCGCAGTCTTGCTGCCTGCGAGGGCGCGGTACTGGTTGTGGACGCGTCTCAGGGCATCGAGGCTCAGACTCTGGCAAACACCTACCTTGCCATAGATGCCGGTCTGGAAGTGCTGCCCGTTATCAACAAGATTGACCTGCCCGGCGCCGATCCTCAGCACGCCAAGCAGGAGATAGAGGATGTTATTGGTCTTGACGCCATGGACAGCCCCGAGATATCCGCAAAAATGGATATCAATATAGACGCCGTTCTGGAAGAGATAGTGGAAAAGGTCCCCGCTCCCGGAGGCGATGAAAACGCGCCTCTGCGAGCTTTGATATTCGACAGCCAGTACGACAGCTATCTTGGCGTTGTGGTCTACATCCGTGTTATGGACGGTACCCTGAAAGCGGGCGACACCGTTCATATGATGGCTTCCGGCGCGGAATACAAGGTGGTGCAGGTGGGCTGTCTGCGTCCCTTCGGCATGGAACCTCTGGCAGAGGGACTTGCCGCCGGCGAAGTCGGTTACTTTACTGCCAGCATCAAAAATGTTGCGGATACCAAGGTGGGTGACACTGTGACATGGGCGGATAACAAGGCATCCGATGCCCTGCCCGGCTACCGCGAAGTTCAGTCCATGGTGTTCTCCGGCGTTTATCCCGCAGACGGCGCGAAGTATCCCGACCTGCGTGACGCGCTGGAAAAGCTGAAGCTTAACGACGCGTCCCTTACCTACGAACCCGAGACGACCGCGGCTCTCGGCTTTGGCTTCCGCTGCGGCTTTCTGGGTCTGCTTCATATGGAGATCATTCAGGAGCGCCTTGAACGTGAATACAATCTGGATCTTATCACCACCGCTCCCAGTGTTGTTTACCGCCTGACCATGACCAGCGGCGAGGTCATCATGTGCGACAACCCTCTGAACTACCCCAAGCCTGAGGATATCGAGCTGGCGGAAGAGCCTTTCGTCAATGCTTCCATCCTTACTCCCACCGAATATGTGGGCAACATCATGGAGCTGTGTCAGGAACGCCGTGGCGAGTTCAAAAACATGACTTATATCGAGACTACCCGCGTTGAGCTGCATTATGATCTGCCGCTGAACGAGATAATCTACGATTTCTTCGACAGCCTGAAATCCCGCACCAGAGGCTACGCGTCTTTGGACTATGAGCTTTCCGGCTACCGTCCGTCCAAGCTCGTCAAGCTGGACATCCTGCTGAACGGCGATCTTATCGATGCACTGTCCTTCATCGTTCATGCGGAAAAGGCTTACCCCAGAGCAAGAAAGATAACCGAAAAGCTGAAGGAGCATATTCCCCGTCAGCAGTTTGAGATACCCGTTCAGGCGGCCATTGGCGGCAAGATAATAGCCCGTGAGACTATAAAGGCTGTCCGTAAGGACGTTCTTGCCAAGTGCTACGGCGGCGACATCACCCGTAAAAAGAAGCTTCTGGAAAAACAGAAGGAAGGCAAGAAGCGTATGCGCAGCTTCGGCACTGTTCAGGTGCCTCAGGAAGCTTTCATGGCGGTGCTCAAGCTGGACGAGTAAAAACAATTAATAATTAAGAATTAATAATTAATACACCAAAACTGTAAGCGGTATTGTTGCAGGAAACACTGCATACAACGTGACATAAAGCAAAAGGAAAGGTCAAGATCGTTCTCCATTTGTTAAACAGAATTAAGAGGGAAAACGTTTTGATGTTCAAATCATTGATTTGAACAAACCTCAATTATTAATTATTCATTATTGACTATTAATTTACTTTTGAAAGGTCAAACCAATGCAATTATTCAAAAAACAACAGCAGCAGACTGAGACAAAGGAGCTTGGCATATACATCCATATTCCGTTTTGCCGCAGCAAATGCGAATACTGCGATTTTTACTCACTGGGCGGAGCAAGGAACAAGGAGCTTTTTACCCAGTATCAAAAAGCGCTGGCAGAGCACTTTAAGGAAGCCGGAAAACGGGCTACCGGATATGTTGTCGATACCGTTTACTTCGGCGGCGGCACACCCAGCTTTTTTGGCGCCGACAGGCTTTGCGAAGTCCTCGGTGAGCTGGGCAAACGCTTCCACATCGCCAAGGATGCGGAGATAACCCTTGAAGCAAACCCCGACAGCCTGACAGCCAACGGTCTTAACAGACTGAAAAAAGGCGGATTCAATCGTGTATCCATCGGTGTCCAGAGCGATAACGACGATATACTCCGTGCCCTTGGCCGTCCCCACAATTTCCAGCACGCAAAAGACGCGGTGGAAAACGCCAGATCAGCAGGGTTCGACAACGTAAGCATCGATCTGATGTTTGGGCTTCCGACCCAGACAAGGTTCGGTTGGGCAGCCTGCCTGAAAAACGCTGTGGACTTGAAGCCGGATCATATTTCCGCCTACGCCCTGACCATTCAGGAGGGAACTCCTCTTTATGAATATCAGGACGCCATCATCCTGCCCGATGATGACGATCAGGCGGATATGTACCTTTACTGTGTGGATATGCTGGAATCCAGCGGCTATAATCAGTATGAGATATCCAATTTCTCCCTTCCCGGACGAGAGTCCAGACACAACCTGAAATACTGGAAAAACGGTGAATACATGGGCTTTGGTCCTTCCGCGGCGTCGGATTTCGGTTCCAGAAGATACACCTATGTCAGCGACCTTGGCGCATACATCAAAGGTGTAACGGAGCAGGGGATCATCGTTGCCGAATGTGAGGATGTACCGCTGCGTGAAAGAGCAGGGGAGTACCTTATGCTTCGGCTGCGTCTTGCCGAAGGCATTGAGGAAGAGGAATACAGAAAAACGTTCCTGATGCCCTTCGACCGCATCGAGGAGCTGATGACCCAGTATCAGACCCAGGGCTGGGCAGAGAAAAATGACGGTCGATGGAGACTTACACCTCAGGGAATGCTTATCTCCAACCGCCTTATCGGTGAGCTTATAGACTATCAGGCGGAAGCTATCCCCCAGGTAAGAAGGTATTAATGCCGAAGATTTATATATCCGGCAAATAAGTCTAACGAAAAATTAACTTTATTATTAAAAAAGACTATTGACGAAAGTTGATAGGAAACATATACTCAAATCGGAAAATCAAATCACCTTAGTTGAAAGGAAATAATTCATATGGAACTCAAAACCCCACTGTATGATACCCATGTGGAAATGGGAGCAAAGATCGTTCCCTTTGGCGGCTTCCTTATGCCCGTCCAGTATTCCGGTGTCATCGCTGAACACATGGCTGTTCGTACAGCCTGCGGTCTTTTCGACGTTTCCCACATGGGCGAAATTACCCTCAAGGGTGCCGACGCTCTGAAAAACGTCAACAATCTTCTTACCAACGATTTCAACGGTATGTACGATGGTCAGGCTCGTTATGGCATGATGTGCCTTGAAAACGGCGGCATCATTGATGACCTTATCGTGTACAAAATGAGTGACGAAGAGTATCTGCTGGTCGTCAACGCATCCAACACCGAAAAGGACTTCAAGTGGATCGCTGAGCATGTCTTCGGCGACTGCGCTGCCGAAAACGTTTCCGAAGCATGGGGGCAGGTCGCCCTTCAGGGTCCCAAGGCAGAAGAGATCCTTCGCCGTCTGACTCCCGCAGAGCAGATCCCCGAAAAGAACTATTCTTTCGTGGCTGAAGGCAAGGTAGGCGATATCTCCTGCATCGTTTCCCGCACCGGCTACACCGGCGAAGACGGCTTCGAGCTGTACTGCGCCGCTTCCGATGTTGTTGCTCTGTGGAAGCTGCTGCTGAAGGAAGGCGAAGCTGATGGTCTTATCCCCTGCGGTCTGGGCGCAAGAGACACCCTCCGTCTGGAAGCTGCAATGCCCCTTTACGGTCACGAACTGACCGAAGAGATCAACCCCTATCAGGCTGTTCTGGGCATTTTCTGCAAGCTGGATAAGGAAGACTTCATCGGCAAGGCTGCTCTGGTGGAAGCCAAGGCAAACCTCAAGATGCGTCGTGTCGGTCTGAAGATCACCGGTCGCGGCATCGCCCGTGAGCACTGCGACGTTTACGTTGGTGACGAAAAGGTCGGTTTTGTAAGTTCCGGTACCCATTGCCCCTACATAGGCGGCGCCATCGCCATGGCTTACGTTCCCGTTGAATATAAGGAACCCGGCACTGTTGTTGAGATCGACGTTCGCGGTCGCCGTGTAGCTGCCGAAGTCATAAAGACTCCCTTCTACAAGAGAGCAAATTAGTTCAGATTTGCTGTCATCCTGAGCCTGCTATGCAGGCGTAAGGATCCCGGAGGGGATTTCACTGTCAATGCAGACATTGACAGCTCGCATAAATGCCTTTCGAAATGACAGCTTGAATAGACATTATAAAGTACAAGAAATAATTTCAATTGGAGGATTTAGAAATGATCACACCCGAAGAACTGCTGTATTCCGAATCTCATGAATGGGTAAAAATGCTTGACGATGGCACCGCTCTCGTTGGCATCACCGACTTTGCTCAGGACGAACTGGGCGACATCGTTTTCGTAAACCTGCCCATGGAAGGCGACCCCGTTGTTGCCGGCGAAGCTTTTGGCGATGTAGAGTCTGTCAAGGCTGTTTCCGATCTGGTCAGCCCCGTAGGCGGCACTGTTGTTGCTATCAATGAAGAGCTGCTGGACGCTCCCCAGCTCATCAACGAAGGCGCTTATGACGCATGGATGATCAAAGTTGAAAGCGTTACCGGCGACGACGTTCTCATGTCCGCTGCCGAGTACGAAGCTTTCATCGCCAGCCAGGAAGACTGATTATAATAGACAGATTGAGGGCACGGTTGGCACAGCTGACCGTGCCCGACGAGAAATCCACGCCTTAAAGAAGGGGACAAGGTTTCAAGAGCAGCCTGAGACCCGGCGGGTTTGACTTTGCAAACTCTGTACGATGCTCCTTATTGCGCAGGCTCAGGATGAAGATATCTGTCCGGCGGTTTTCTCAACATATTTTAGAAAGTGAGTATTTTTAATGTCAAGCTATGTACCGTCCACCAAAGACGAGAAGCAGCAGATGCTTGAGGCTGTAGGCGTAAAGTCCTATGATGAGCTTTTTGCTGATGTTCCGTCCGAAGTGTTCCTTAAAGAGCGCCTTGACCTGCCTGTTCCCCTCAGCGAACTGGAAGTCAGCCGCATGATGGAAGCCATGGCAGCCCGCAACAAGGTGTACAGCACCATTCTGCGCGGCGCAGGCTCCTATAACCACTACATTCCCTCCGCAGTTAAAGACATCACCTCCAAAGAGGAGTTCGTAACTGCATACACTCCCTATCAGGCCGAGATCAGCCAGGGTATTCTCCAGTCCATCTTTGAGTACCAGACCATGATCTGCGAACTTACCGGTATGGACGTTTCCAACGCCTCCGTTTACGATGGCGCAGAAGCCGCTGCTGAGGCTGTTGCCATGACCAAGGATCGCAAGCGTGTCAAGGCTTACATATCCGCCACCGCAAACCCTGAGTATATCGCCACCGTTAAGACCTACTGCTTCGCTTCCGATACCGAGCTGGTAGTCGTTCCCGCAAAGGACGGCAAGACCGATCTGGACGCCGTTAAGGAAATGATGGGCGCCGATGCCGCCTGCCTGTATGTCCAGAGCCCCAACTTCTATGGCATCATTGAAGACATGGAAGACATTGCCGAAGCTGTCCACGCTGTCGGCGCAAAGCTCATCATGGGCTGCAACCCCATCGCGCTGGGCATCATGAAAACTCCTGCCGAGCTGGGCGTGGATATCGCCGTTGGCGAAGGTCAGCCCCTTGGTATGTCCATGAGCTTCGGCGGTCCTTATCTGGGCTTCATGGCAACCACCAACGCTCTTACCCGCAAGCTGCCCGGTCGTATCGTCGGTGAGACTGTTGATTCCAGGGGCGAACGCGCTTTCGTTCTTACTCTTCAGGCTCGTGAGCAGCATATCCGCCGTGAAAAGGCTTCTTCCAACATCTGCTCCAACGAAGCTCTCTGCGCTTTGACTGCCGGTGTTTATATGACCGTTATGGGTCCCGGAGGTCTGGCTCAGGCTGCCAACCTTTGCGTTTCCAAGGCTCATTACTTTGCTTCTCAGCTTTCTGCCATCGATGGCGTTGAGCTGAAATACAGCGGCGAATTCTTCCATGAATTCGTTACCGAAATGCCTGTATCTTCCGATAAGATAGTTGCCGCTCTCGACGCTGCCGACATTCTTGCCGGTCTGCCTCTGGAAGACGGCTCCATCCTCTGGTGCGTTACCGAAATGTGCACCGTGGAAGAACTGGACAAAGCTGTGGATATTATCAAGGAGGTGTGCTGCTGATGGAACTTATCTTTGAAAGAAGCCGTGCCGGTCGCGGAAATCAGGTCCTGCCCGAGTGCGACGTTCCCGAATACAAGCTCGGCGGAGATATGCTCCGTGCCGAAGCTCCCAGACTGCCTGAAATATCCGAAGGCGACCTGAGCCGCCATTATGCCGCTCTTGCGCGCCGCTGCCATGGTGTCTGCTCCGGTTTCTATCCGCTGGGCTCCTGCACCATGAAATACAATCCCAAGCTCAACGAAAAGATCGCTGCGCTGCCCGGCTGGAACAATATCCATCCTCTCCAGCCCGACGAGACTGTTCAGGGCTGCCTGGAGGCTCTTACCGTTGCCGAAAAGCTCCTTTGCGAAATTTTTGGCTTCGATGGTCTGTCCTTCCAGCCTGCTGCCGGCGCTCACGGTGAGTTCACCGGTCTGCTGCTCATCAAGGCTTATCATCACGCAAGAGGCGATTTCAAGCGCACCAAGATGATAATTCCCGATGCTGCCCACGGTACCAACCCCGCTTCCGCTACCATGTGCGGCTTTACCACCGTTACCATCCCCTCCAACGAGTATGGTATGGTCGATATCGAAAAGCTGAAGGAAGCTGTTGGCGATGATACCGCCGGTCTGATGCTGACCAACCCCAACACTGTTGGTCTGTTCGACAGAAACATCCTTGAGATCACCAGGATCGTTCATGAAGCAGGCGGTCTGTGCTACTACGACGGCGCTAACCTGAACGCTGTTATGGGCGTTGTCCGTCCCGGCGACATGGGCTTCGACGTTATGCACAGCAATCTCCACAAGACCTTCTCCACTCCTCATGGCGGCGGTGGTCCCGGTTCCGGTCCCGTTGCCTGCAAGGATTTCCTCATGCCTTATCTGCCCACCTCCGCTCTTGGCGGAAACGGCAGCCGTCCCGATTCCATCGGTCAGGTAAAGGCTTTCTTCGGCAACTTCAATGTTGTTATCAAGGCTCTGACCTACATCCTGTCTCTGGGCGCCGAAGGCATCCGCGAAGCTGCTGAGAACGCTGTTCTCAACGCCAACTATATGAAAACTCTTCTGGCTCCCTATTACGACATGGCTTACGACAGCATCTGCATGCATGAGTTCGTCATGACTCTGGAAGGTCTGAAGAAGGAGACCGGCGTAACCGCTATCGACGTTGCAAAGGCTCTGCTGGACGAAGGCATCCATCCTCCCACGATGTACTTCCCCCTGATCGTACACGAAGCTCTGATGATCGAGCCTACCGAGACCGAATCCAAGGAGACTATGGACGAGGCCGCTCAGGTATTCATCGAGATCGCAAAGCGCGCGAGGGAGAATGCCGAAGACCTCCATGCCGCACCTCATTCCACCCCCATCGGACGACCCGACGAAACCAGAGCTGCCCGTACTCCCGTGGTACGTTACAGCTTCTAAGATTCAACTTTAGCCTGTCATTTCGAACGCTATACGGTCTCAATAGACCGTATAGCGGAGAAATCCCCCATCTTCTCACGCAATAGGAAGGGGATTCCTCGTCGCACAGACAAGCGCCGCTTGCCTGTGCTCGCTCGGAATGACAGGTAAACTATAATAGAAATTACCAACACGAGGTTAACATAATGCATTACGACGCAATAGTAATCGGCGGAGGTCCCGGCGGCTATGGTGCTGCTGTAAGACTGTCCCAGCTGGGAAAAAGCGTTCTGCTTTTTGAAAAAGACAAGGTAGGAGGAACCTGCCTGAACCGAGGCTGCATCCCCACAAAGGCACTTATGCACAGTGCCGGTCTGTATTCTCATATGAAAAATGCCGAAAATCTCGGTATTTCCATTTCCGGTCTGAGCTTTGATTTCGGTGCCATGCATGGTCGCAAGGCAGAAATTCAGGATACTCTCAGAGGCGGTATGGAAGGTCTGTTGAAGGCTCATAAGGTTGACATAATTTACGAAGCTGCCGTAGTCACCGCTCCCGGTGAGGTCACCGCCGCAGGTGAAAAGTATACTGCCGACAGCATTGTTATCGCTGCCGGTTCCAAGCCTTCACGTCCGCCCATTCCCGGTCTTGACCTGCCCGGAGTCGTCACCTCCGATGAGATATTGGAAGAGGTTCGTATGTACAAGAGCCTTATCATCATCGGCGGCGGCGTTATCGGCGTTGAGCTGGGCAGCCTGTACAATGAGCTGGGCTGCGAGGTCACCATTATCGAGGCGCTTGACCGCATCGTTGCCAATATGGACAGAGAGATATCCCAGAACCTGACCATGATACTCAAAAAGCGTGGCGTAAAGGTATTTGCCGGAGCTTCTGTCAAGTGTGTCGAGCAGTCTGACGGTCAGCTTGCCGTAACCTTCGAGCAGAAGGGCAAGACTGAAACTGTAGTCGCCGAAGGTGTTCTGGCTGCCATGGGCAGAAAACCCCTGACTGACGGACTGTTTGATGGTGTTGAGCCCGAAATGAACCGTGGATATCTGGTCGTTGACGAAAAGTTCCGGACTTCCGTTCCCGGTCTGTACGCCATAGGTGACGCCATTGGCGGCGTTCAGCTGGCACATAAGGCCGAGTACGAAGGCATGGCTGCCGCAGAATGTGTTGCGGGTCAGGATATCGATGTCAATACCAAGCTTGTCCCTGCCTGCCTGTATACCACTCCCGAGATCGCTTCCGTAGGCATCACCGCCGACGAAGCCAAGGCTGCCGGTATCGCTGTCAAGACCAGCAAATACGTTATGGGCGGCAACGCAAAAACCATTATCGAAGGCGGCGAGCGCGGCTTTATCAAGCTGGTATTTGCCGAGGAAGATATGACTCTGCTGGGCGCGCACATCATGTGCGAAAGAGCCACCGATATGATCGGCGAGCTTACCACTGCCGTTGCCAACGGACTGCATCACGACGCGCTCAACTGCGTCATGCGTCCCCATCCTTCCTTTGTTGAAGGCATTTCCGAAGCTGTTGAAGCAGCGGAAGGAAAAGCCCTCCACGTTATGCCCTCCAAGAGATAAGCGAATAGTCAAAACGGCTGTATGACACTGTGTCATGCAGCCGTTTGCACGTCAAATCTCTGAAATTTGTTTTCGGTACTTTAAATATGCAGGTCAAAGTTATATAATGGATAATAGCCACTTATGGCATAAAATACATAACTGATATAAGGAGTAGGGATATATCATGGCTATCAAACTCGGCATCAATGGTTTTGGCAGAATAGGCAGACTGGCGGTTCGCTCTGCAGCGATGAGCGAAGATTTTGATATCGTTGCTATCAACAGCACTGTTGCTCCCGATTACATGGCATACAAGCTTAAATACGACTCCGTCCACGGTGTTTATCAGGGCACTATCGACTACACCGACGACACTCTTATCGTCAATGGCAAGGAAATAAAGATCTTCCTTGAATCCAAGCCCGCAGATATCGACTGGGCTTCTGTCGGCGCAGAATATGTTCTGGAGACCACCGGCAAGTTCACCACCATGGAAAAATGCCAGCCCCATCTGGACCGCGGAGCCAGGAAGGTAATCATCTCCGCTCCTTCCAACGACGCCCCCATGTTCGTTATGGGCGTCAATAACGATAAGTACGACCCCTCCATGCAGATCGTTTCCAACGCTTCCTGCACCACCAACTGCCTTGCTCCTCTTGCAAAGGTCATCAACGACAATTTTGGCATTGAAAGCGGTCTTATGACCACCGTTCATTCCATCACTGCTTCCCAGAAGACTGTTGACGGCACCTCCAAGAAGGACTGGAGAGGCGGACGTGCCGCTTCCGGCAACATCATTCCTTCCTCCACCGGCGCTGCCAAGGCTGTTGGCAAGGTTATCCCCGAGCTGCAGGGCAAGCTCACCGGTATGTCCATGCGTGTTCCCACTCTGGACGTTTCCGTTGTTGACCTGACTGTTCAGCTGGTCAGGGGCGCTTCCTACGACGAGATATGCGCCGCTGTTAAGGCTGCTTCCGAAGGTCCTCTGAAGGGCATTCTGGGCTACACCGAGGATATGGTCGTTTCTTCCGACTTCCTTGGCGATACCCGTACCTCCATCTTCGATGCCAAGGCAGGTATTGCTCTGACCGACAAGTTTGTCAAGCTGGTTTCCTGGTACGACAACGAAGCCGGCTATGCTCAGAAGACTCTTGATCTTGTCAAGCATATGTACGAAGTAGACAATAAGTAAAAAAATTACCCGCTGCATCAGCAGCGGGTAACTTTTTCAGGGGTTAGGATTCAGGATTTAGTGGTTAGGGATAAGCCCCTCTGATGAGGAAGGCTATTTTACACTCTTTTGGGCAGCTTTACTTCAGCAGTTCCTTCGGTAAATATCTGACCTTCAATGGTTTCGGTCCACCATGTAAGCTCCACGGTGCCGTTCTCTTCGTCCTTACCGGTAATGTATATGCGGCTGATCAGCAGGTCGCCTGCTTCGCCGTGGATGTCGGTGAAGCGGTCTTCCATACCGGGAACCTTCAAAAAGCTGCTGACGCGGTTGGGATGGGCAGGGATGTGGTGTGACTCCATCATGGGCTCCGAGCCGATACACCAGCTCAGCTTGACCAGCTTGCCGTGCTGCCCCATCCAGTTGTATATGGCCTGAACAGCAGCGTCGCGTCCGGTATAGTTTTCAAAGGAAGCACGACCGCGGATAGCCGGGGGAGAATTATCGATGCGGTTTTCTTCGCCGGGCTTGGGTGCGCGGGGAGGAGGACCTCCGGGACGCTTTTTGGACTCTATCTCTCTTGCCTCCTCGGCGGGAACATGCCAGATGCCGAACTCGTCACGCACCCAGTCGGACTTATCTTCGCCCCAGTGAGCCTTGACATAGCGGTCAGACATGGAAGGACCGTTGGCAAGGGGAGACTTTTCAACTGTGGTGACGGGTCCTTCCACAGTAGCCGCGGGAGTATCGCCAACAGAAACGTCCTCAAAATACAGAGGCTCACTGCCTTGGCGTTTTTCGGCTTTCCAGAGCTGGGAAATGGTGTTCCAGTCCTCGTCGGTATAAACGTGGAAAGCGTGGTTTGACCAGTCGAAGTCCTCCATGCGGGCGTTCCATGTGCGTTCATTGGGATCAGCGTATATCTTAAAGCTTTCTTTTGCGCCGCAGGTCTGAGTGATAACAAGCTCGCCGCGCTGGTTGTAGTACTTGCCTGTACCGCGCATTGCCCATGTGCGGTATTCGCTTCCGCAGGCGGGAGTTATGTCGAAAAACTCCATGTTGTCCACAACGATGTACAGGGTATCGGAAGCCAAAAGGGGGCGGTGGAAGGTGCAGTAGTGGTGATGCTCACGCACAGCCTTCTCGTCGCCGAAATCGGCGGTAAGTCCACCGAAGAAGCCGCCGTTGGGCATGGCACAGGTGGGGAAGGCGGGAGCGTCGTCGCCGCCGAAAAGGGGATCATCGGCAGCCCAGAGCCGTACTTTCTTTGTGGAAGCTTCTGCAACGTTTATTACGGAAGGACCGCCGGGAGCTTCCAGCACCACTTTGCCGGAAACCACGTCCTGAATGTCTACTGTACGGTTATTGATGGCGTCTATCTTTGCGCGGTAGGCAGCCATGGCCTTTTTTTCTTCGGGCAGATAGATGCCGGGATAAAGTGTCAAAAATTTGCTCATTTCATCATCTCCATGGTAATATTTTAAAGGCTTGTATGCTGATGAGCAAGATTCAAAATGGTAAATTATCAGCCGAATATAAAGAAAACCTCACC
>CAZIPP010000039.1:0-13138 GCA_964541215.1 uncultured Oscillospiraceae bacterium | reverse complement strand
AATTGTCAACTGCCAATTGCCATCAGTTTCCCGCCGCTGCCTTTATTTTCTCATAAACCTCGGGAAGCTTTTCTTCCATGTTGTAGGCTCGCATATCGGGACCGGTCCAGATGTGGAAGGTCACGGCAGTGTTGATGGGCTTTTCGCCGCCCTCTGCCCAAGTTTCATATTGCAGCTCGATCTTGTTTTTGGCATAGGACTTGATGGAAGTCTTTATGGTCAGATCCTGAGGGTACTTTGCGGTGGAAAAATACTGAACGTGAAGATCGACCATTGGCGGATTGATGCCAAGAGCGTTCATGTCGGTATAGCTGAATCCCATTTTCTTAAAAAAGTCCATACGGGCTATCTCATACCATACCACATATACGGCATGGTGAACTATACCCATAGGGTCACAGTCGGGATAACGAACTTCGATGGGGGTTTCGGTTATAAGCATAGTTGCATTTTCCTTTCGTTATTCAGCGATTTCGGAAGCTTCTTCGCTTGCGGCGGCCAGTGCGGCTTCCTGCTCGGGCAGCAGTCCCGCATTTACGATAACGCCCATTCCTGTCAGCATATCGGTGTCCAGTACGGGGTTGGCAAATACGTTGACCTCTACAAGAACGTAACACGTGGTCAGACAGCTTACGTCTGAAATGTTATTGTAGTCCAGATTGAGATAGTTCAGCTGCGGCATATATCCAAGCCCGGTAACATCGGTTATCTGGTTGTGGGACAGATCCACAACGCTGAGCTGAGTATGGTTTTTAAGGTCAGGCACCTCAGAAATGAGGTTGCCGGAAGCTGCCATACGTTTCAGATTTGTAAGCTTGGAGATGAATTTGATGCTTGTCAGACCGTTGTTGTCTGCGTACAGACTTTCAAGCTTGGTGCTTTCGGACAGCATATCCAAAGATGCAATGTTATTGTTGTTGCAATTCAGGTTCACAAGCTCGGTCTTCTTGGACAGAGCGGAAGCATCGGAAACAGAACAGCCGCTTATATCAAAGTCGGTAAGCTGAGTCATACCGGATACGTTGCTGATATCGGTCAGAGGATTGTTTCTCAGATCCAGAGCCTGCATTTTGGTCAGTGACCACAGGGGAGAGATATCTTCAACGGCATTGTTGCCAAGATTCAGCGATTGCAGCTCGTTGAGACCGGACAGGGGAGTCAGGTCGTAAATGGAGTTGTTGGAAGCCTTGAGGGAGATAAGGCTCGTAAGGGAGGACAGAGGGTCAAGACTGACTATCTGGTTGCTGCTTATATCAAGACTTTTCAGCCATGTGAGCTGACCTATCTGCTCCAACTGAGCGGTGGAAAGACCACAGTCGGCAACGGTAAGCTCCTCAAGGGAGGTACACATGGATATCTGGCTGAGATCCAGACCGGCGGTGGATTCAAAGACCAGCGCGGGCAGCTTGCTGAACCAGCGAAGGTCGTCCAGAGATTTTACATCAGAGGGGATATACAAAGAAGTTATGACCCACAGATCCTCGGTGGTCAGGGATATGTTGCTGGCCAGATCAAGGGCGGTGCGTACCTGATCTTCAATGGCGGGATCGGTAAAGGTGACATCCTCGATAACGTTGGCAACGGTGTATTCGGCGTGGGTAAGAGCGCTGACAAGACCTTCCTCGGAAACGGCAACGGCGTAAACAGAGGTGGTGCCGTAGGAAGTAACTATCTCGGTTTCCAACGCCGGGTTTTCCTTTGAGGGATAGTCGTTGTCTGTGGAAACGTAGGCAGTGCTGCCTGCACCGTAGGAAACGTTTACGGTAAAGAATTCGTCGTATTCGCCGCTTTCGGGAGAAATAACGGGGGCGGCAGGGCGTTTATCGGAAAGCTGGGTGCGGGCATATTCGTTGGTGATGCCATCCAGCAGCTTGGCAGCGTCCAGCAGCTTGTCCTGGGTCACATATACCTTGGACAGGGCGATGTACAGAGGAACGTTGTCGGGCATATCGTTAAGACCGCCCGCCAGAGTATACTCCGCTTTGGTGTAATTGCCATTCTGCACATAAGCGTCAGCCAGCTTTATTATCAGCTGGGGATCGTCGTCCTTTTGCTCAAGGGCGTTGGAGTAGCAGGTAATGGCTCTTTCCAACCGCTGCTCCTCAATGGCCTTGTCTCCGGCGCTGATATAGTAGTCGTAGGAAAGGTTGAGCCCGGAGTAAAAATACAGGTATGCTCCGCCTAAAATCGCCAGGATCAGTATGATCGGCAATGCTATTTTTAAAGCCTTCATGGGAAGTCTCCAATCTATATTATGTAAACTTAAAAATTTATATAAACCACATTGTATTATACAATGTCAGGTTCACATAAGTCAAGTGCGGACGATCACGCTGTCATTTCGAAAGCTGTGAAACAGCTGAATGATCCCTCGTCTTATTATGCAATTACTCTCATGGTCATTTTTATATACTGACGGATTTTACAAAGCGTTGTTTTTAAACAGCAGACTAAAAAAATTCCAAATCTTCCATTGACAAACGGAAAAATCAATGTATAATAGAAAGGTACGGCTTTGGACAAGAGTCCTTAGCTTGATAAAATTTCCTTGCTCCTCAAATTGAGTGGGGAGCCATCAGTCCAAAAGGAGGTGCAACCGCATGGCAAAGATTTCCGGCAAGTACGAGGTCCTCTATATCATCGATCCCGCACAGGGTGAAGAAGGTATCGCTGCTCTCGTGGAAAAGTTCAAGGCTCTGGCTGAAGAATATGGTACCGTGACCGAGGTTGACGAATGGGGCAAGCGCAGACTTGCTTATCCCATCAACGATCTGCCCGAAGGCTACTATGTTCTTATGAACACCGAAAGCAAGCCCGAAATGCCCGCTGAGCTTGATCGTGTTTTCAAGATCACTGAAGGCATTATGCGCTCGCTCATCATCAGCAAAGACGAATAAGGGAGGGCTAAGGCAATGTTGAATCACATTGTTCTCATGGGACGCTTGACCCGTGACCCCGAGCTTCGTCGGACCCAGTCGGGTCTGGCAGTGGCTTCCTTCACTCTCGCTGTAGACAGAGACTGGTCATCTAAAGACACCGGCGAAAAGACCACCGATTTCATCGATATCGTGGCTTGGCGCAATACCGCCGAATTTGTTTCCAAGTACTTTACCAAAGGTCGTCAGTGCTGCGTAAGCGGACGGCTGCAGATAAGAGACTGGAACGACAAGGACGGCAACAAGCGCAGAAGCGCCGAAGTCGTGGCCGATAATGTCTACTTTGCAGACAGCAAGCCCACCGGCTCAACTCAGCAAAGCTCTTATTCCGATTACAGCGCTCCGGCAGCAAACAGCTATCAGTCTTCCGGTTATAACAATTCCGGCTACAGCAATTTCAGCTCTGACTACAGAAGCGAATATTCTGAAATAGAAGACGACGGCGATCTGCCCTTCTAAGGAATAACTTTTCCACAAAATCTAACAGGAGGATACCGTAAATGGCTACCGATAGAAATGTCCGTTCCCGCAAGCGCAAAAAGGTATGCCAGTTCTGCGTTGACAAGATCGACCATATCGATTACAAAGACACCGCAAAGCTGCGCCGCTATCTTTCTGAGCGTTCCAAGATTCTGCCCCGCAGAACTACCGGAACCTGCGCTCGTCATCAGCGTCAGCTGACTGTGGCTATCAAGAGAGCCCGTCACATCGCTCTGATGCCCTATATCACCGACTAATTTTTCCAATAACCGGCTGCAAAAGCAGTCGGTTATTTTTTTGTTGTATGGAGATTCGTTTCTGTGCTTTTACACACCGAAGGTATCAAAAAATGCTTTGAGGTATCACAATTTGTAGTTACAATAACAATTTGGGTCTTGACATACTGAGAATACTGGAATAAGCTAAACTGTGCTAAACTATGCACATATTTTACAAGGAGGAAAAACCAAATGCTGAAAAAGTATCTTGCTCTGCTTCTGGCTCTGGCAATGCTGACTGTTATGTTCGCAGGCTGCTCCAACAAAGCAGAGGAACCCGCTGTTGAAGAAAGCGCAGCGGTAGAAGAAGCACCCGCTGAAGAGAGCGCTTCTGAAGAAGCTTCCGCAGAAGGCGAAGAAGCATCTGTCGAAGAGGTTCCCGCAGAACCTGAGATCAACCCCGAATATCCTGTATACCCCATCTCCGATGGCGAAGTTCTGACTATGTTCGTCGAGTTCCCCGGCTTCCTGGCTTCCAACATGGAGACCATGCAGGAAATGCCTGCCTATCAGAAGGCTGCCGAGATCACCGGTGTTGACCTGCAGTTCCAGTCTGTTTCTCAGCAGGCTCTGACCGAACAGTTCAACCTGATGTGCGCTTCCGGCGACCTGCCCGACATCGTTGGCGGCAACGTTTCCTATACCAATGGTTCCGCGGCAGCTATCGAAGACGAAGTTTTCATGGAACTGACCGACCTGGTACATACATACATGGGCGACTACTGGGATATCCTGTCCTCTCAGGAAAGCTACATGGATTCCGCTGTTGACGAAAACGGCTACATGGCTTACTTCATGGCATTTACCGATGCTTCCTGGTCTCAGATGGGTCCCCAGATCCGTGCAGACTGGCTGGAAGAGTTCGGTATGGACATGCCTGTTACCTATGATGACTATTATGAATATCTGACTGCTGCCAAGGCTGCTTATGACCCCACCGATACCTTCATGCTCACCGGTGCTTCTCAGCAGCAGGGCAATGGCTGGGTAGGCGGCTTCGGCACCTCCGGTATGCCTGTTGATGGCGGCAACAATATGTTCCTGAACGCCGATGGCGCCGTTACTTCCGGTTATGTTGTAGACAGCTGGAAGGATTACCTTCAGATGATGAATAAGTGGTATTCCGAAGGTCTTATCAATCCTGACTTCATCTCCATGACCAATGACCCCCTGGCTTCCAACGCTGACGCCGTTATCCTCGGCAGCAACGCTGCTCTGTGGTATGCTCAGGGCGACATCATGGGCACCTACATCAGCAAGGCAGAAGACCCCAATTTCAGCATTGTTGGTACTCAGGAACCTGTTCTGACCGAAGGCGAAAAGTTCCACTTTGGCACCAACGGTGAAGGCTCCGCCTCCAACTCTGTGGCTCTCAGCACCAACTGCACCAACCCCGAGCTGGCTGCCAAGTGGATCAACTTCTGGTACACCGAAGAAGGTCAGATCCTCAGCGCTTACGGTGTTGAAGGTCTCAGCTTCGAATATGTTGACGGTGAACCCCAGTACACCGACGCTGTTCTGAACAACCCCGACTTCTTCATGACCAACTTTGCTATCGCATACTACTGTGCTTCCCAGACTCCTTCCATTTCCAGCTCCACCAAGGACTGGCCCAACTACCGTCAGGAGACCATTGATGCTTTCAAACTGTGGACCGGATCCGGCGACGACGCTTACGTTCTGCCCACCGCCATGTCCCTGACTGTTGAAGAAAGCGAGCGTTCTTCCGTTCTGCTTACCGATATCGATACTTATGCCGAAGAGAACGTTATGAAGTTCATCACCGGTGAAAAGAGCTTCGATGAATGGGATGACTTTGTAGGCACCATCAAGTCCATGGGCATCGAAGAGTGCATTGAGATCTATCAGGCTTCCTACGACCGCTACATGGCAAAAAAAGGCTAAGATCCGGATACGGATACCTTAGCCCGATCTAATAAAAACAATGCCCCCTTCTGCATCCGCAGAAGGGGGCATTTCAGCGTATCAAAAAATACCGGACGCATTGCTGCGTCCGGTATTTTGAAATTTGATGTTACTGAGCCATGTAGCGATCGTAAGCGGTCTGCTTCATATCGATGTTTTCCTGTACGCCCATCTGATACATAATGTCGAGGTATTCCTGCCAGGTCTGTTCGTTCAGTTCTTTTTCGCCGGTAACGAACAGGGAGCGGGTCTCGTCGCAGTAGGTTTCGTACTCGGAAGAGTTGGCAGCGTAAGCTTCGATCTCTTCGGCGGTCAGCATGGCAACTACGGGATAAGCGTCGCGGTTGTCACGGCAGGAAGCCCAGATATCAAAAGCTTCGGCTTCGTCGCCGCTGTAGGAAACCAGCAGCTTGGAGTTGGAAGCCCAAGTGGGAGTGCTGTTACGACCGGTGTAGATGGAGATAGCATCGCCCGCAGCGATGTCGGGGTTGTTGGTGACCATTTCGGTGAAGTAGGGCTGACCGTCTTCGCCGATCTCGCAGGTCTCGCCGACTACGCCGTAGTTGGCAAGAACGATGCCTTCATCGGTGAACCAGAAATCCCAGTACTTAACAGCAAGCTCGGGGTTTTCGCAAGCGGTGGTGATGGAAACGCGTTCGCCGCCGAAGTCGTACTCGGTGGTGTCAACGTGGACCTTTTCGCCCTTCTCGTGGACGGGGTCATAACCGGCAACGATGCGGAAGTCGGGGTCAACAGCCTGACGTACATACATGGACATCATGGGAGCGCCGTTGAAGAATACGCCGACCTGGTCGTTGGCTATCTCAGCCATACCGGCAGAAGCCATGGCACCGGCTTCGGAGGGGAAGTCCTTGGAAATGAGACCTTCCTGTACCCAGTCGCGGAGCATGCAGAGGTAATCATAGTATTCGTCAGCTACGAGACCGCACTTGACTTCGCCGTCATTTACATACCAGTAGCTTTCCTTGGCGTTGGCGGAACCGAACATGGAGGTGATTCCGAAGCCGCCTACGAAGAAGTTGTCGTTACCAACAAGGGTGGAGTCGAACATGATGGGCTTGGAAGCGCCTTTTTCGGTCTTGAAGGCCATCAGAACGTCGTGATACTCGTCGTAGGTTTCGGGCTTTTCGAGACCCAGATCATCCAGCCAGTCCTGACGGATGAAGGCACCGAAGAAGGGACCGATAAAGTCGGAGAACAGCTCATAGAAAGAGGTGATGTGTCCGCCGACGGTACGGGTAGCTGCTTCGAGGAACTTGGTCTGGGTGCGATAGTAGTTGTAGTTGGGAGCGTACTCGGCGATGAGGTCGGTCAGGTCGAGAACGATCTCTTCTTCAACAGCATAGTCAGCGCCGTTGGAGAAGTTGCCGGTGCCGGCGATAAAGTCGGTGTAGTCGCCGGAAGCGATCATCAGGTTGAACTTTTCGCTGGAGGTCATGAAGTCGGCTTCGTCGAAGTCGATGTAGACGTTGGTCAGCTCAAAGGACTTATTCCAGTGCATGTACTCGGAATAAGAAGATACATAGTTGGAAGCGGCGCCGCCGGGACCGGACAGGAAGAAGCTGAAGTGAACGGGTTCTTCGGTCAGGGGCAGTTCGACAACAGTACGGGTGTCGACAACGTTTTCGTCGGCAACAACGTCTTCCAGCTCGGCGCTGGGAGCTTCGACAGGAGCGGAGTCTTCGGAGGGAACGGGTTCTTCAGCAGCTGCGCTTTCTTCAACAGCGGCTTCAGATTCTTCTGCGGGAGCTTCCTTGCTGCTGCAGCCGGCCATCAGGGCCAGCATCATGCATACCGCAAGAAGCAGAGCCAGAATTCTTCTGTTCATAGTTTCTCCTTCTTTCAAAATATGATAGTATTTTGTGCCAAAAGGCAAAATGTGTGGTCAGGTGACATTAAATTTAAGATCAGTCACGATGACCACACAATATATTAACACAATTCACACAAACTTCGCAATAGGAATGCTGCAACAATTTGTACAATTAGCTACAAAAATGACACGAATGTGTCAAAAAGCTTGCCTGCGCTACATTACATACAGGAGAACACAGAAAAATTGCAGCAGGCTGCCTATAAGGACAAACACATGGAACACACTGTGGATAAATTTGATGTGCTTTTTCTTGCCGATCATGTACAGCACAGCGCCGATAGTATAAGCGATCCCGCCGAAAAGCAGCAGAAGGAAGCCGTTGAAGGTGACGGCGTTAATGACTTGAGGCAGAGTGAATATGACCAGCCATCCCATGCCAAGATAAGTTATCATTGAGAACTTTTTAAATGATTTCAGGTCGATGGCGTTGAGAGTTATGCCCAAAACGGCCAGCGCCCAGATGATGCCAAACATTACCCAGCCCAGCCCGGGATAAAGCTTACGAACTGAACTCAGAGCAATTGGAGTATAGGTGCCTGCGATGAGCAGAAATACGCTGCAGTGATCCAGCACCTGCATGACCTTTTTGCCGGTAAGCTTTGGGCTTAACCCATGATAAACACTGGACATAGTATATAGTATTATCATGGAGGCACCGTAGATAGCTCCGGAGACGATACCCCAGACATTGTTGTGCTTTGCGGCAAAAATGACGCATAATACAGTGGCGGTGACACCGAAGGCGCCGCCGAGAATGTGGGTCACCATGTTGGCGATCTCTTCACCGGTAGTGTAGCCCGGAAGAGTCCGATCCCGAAGCTTTGTTCTTTTCATCGGCATGTCCCTCCTGATATAAGATATTAAAAAACCGATATGCTAATATAATAAATTAGATTAAAGAAAAAAGCAATAGTTTTGTATTAAATAAACAGAATATATATGTATGAAGTATTAAAATGCACAAAACTTTTTTTAAACTTTTCAAAAAGTCTTACTAATTTGCCCATGCGAGTTTTGTTGACTTTCCCGGGTAGGAAGCTATAATTAGGTTATGTAATATAGCTGAGCGTTTCAGAGCTGACGCCAAAAGCGATTGGCCCCCTGATGCGCACAAGGCATGGAAAGTCACCGCTTTATGATTAAAAGCTTACTTTTCACGCCACTTTTTTTCTGTTTTGGAGGATTTGATATGCGACGAGATGACAAAATCCTTGTTTCGGGTTATGCCAAGCTGCCTGCGCATATCACGTCGGAAGAAGTGTTCCACACCGCGGTAGTAGTGCTGGTCATCGACATGCAGATGGGTACTATACTCAATGCTGAATGTTCCATGGCTACCGAACTTGGTAAGAAGTTTGTTGCTGACCTTCTTGTTGGCTACAATATGGACAACGGTCCCGAACCCATTATTTCCAGATTTGACCGGGTATACTACGGTCAGGCTAAAAAAGCTATCATTACTGCTCTTAAAATGATTTTCGCCAAGTATGAGGAGATCATAGCAGAGGAAGAACAAGGCTGAACAAGCCCCAAAATCAATATTTTGCAGTTATTCCGGATGGGCACCCAAAAGGTTGTCGGAAATCCGGTGTGAACCTGCTGTCAGAAGACCTTCACCACAGGTGGAATTTCTGACGGTGGGTTTTTTGCGCTCTTTTGGAGGAAAAGAATTATTATGAAGAAGAAGAGACTCATCAACCTGCCCTTTGTTCATTACAAACTGGAGCTGCCTGAGCTTCTCCAGGGTGTACTGATGATCGCCGTCGGTCTGTCCACCATTCCTGTTCTGCAGGAAACTCTCGGACTGTCCTACGAAGCCGCCCTTACTGCCGTTGCGATAGCTGAAGCTCTTGGCTTGCTGCACGTACTGTTTGGCGATCCGGTCGTTCCCGGCTGGATAGCTTCCGCACTGTCTCTGGTGCTTGTATATCTCGGCGGTTTTGCCGTTGGTATCGAATCCATCCACGCGCTTATCGCGCTGCAGCTTATCCTGTCGGTAATATTCATCGTTCTTGGTGTTACCGGTCTTGCTCATAAGCTTATTTCAATAGTTCCCGCATCCCTTAAAGCCGGTATCCTTTTCGGCGCTGCCATCGCAGCTCTTGCCCGCGTTATCGGCGAAGGCGGCTACCTCTCTCAGTATCCTCTGTCCGTTGGTTCCGGCGCCATTACAGCTCTGTTCGTGCTGTATTCCGCAATCTCCAGGAAAGCCAAGGAACGCAGCAAGGTCTATCGTGAGATCACCAAGTACGGTATGATGTCCAGCCTGCTTGTGGCCATGGCTGTTGGTTTCATTTCCGGCGAGCTGCCCCTGCCCACCATCGAATGGGGTCTCAACCCTCTGAACTTCGGTGAACTGTTCCGTACTGCCAGCGTGTTCTCCATCGGACTGCCCTCTGTTGATACCTTCATCAACGCCATCCCCGTAGCTTTTGCCGTTTACATCATCGCTTTCGGCGAGATCATCACCTCCGAGGCTGTTCTGAGCGAATGCCAGGAAGCCAGACCCGATGAAAAGCTGAACGTCAATTCCAACAAGACCAATATTATCACCGGTGTCCGCAACCTTATCCTCGCTCTGTTCTGCCCCTTTACCGCTCTTGCAGGTCCCCTGTGGGCTGCTGTTACCGTTTCCATCGGTGAGCGCTATAAGGAAGGCAAAGACTCCATGAAGAGCCTGCTGGGCGGTCTTGGTTCCTTTAAGCTTTCCACCGCCATCTGCGTACTTATCCTGCCCCTTACCGGTCTGCTTCAGCCCATCCTGCCCGTTGCTCTGGCAGTTACTCTTGTTGTTCAGGCTTACGCCTGCTCCTACATCGCCATCGAACAGGTCAAGAACGACCGCGCTGCTGCCGGTACTGCCGGTATCACCGGTGCCACCGTTTTCATTGCCAGCCTGAACTGGGCTCTGGTAGTAGGTATCCTCTCCTATATCCTCATCGAAGGCGGTACCTTTGGTATCGAAGTCGGCAAGATCAAGGAAAAGAGAAAAAAGCCCTCTGCTTTCCATTCCGACGATCTGGTCATCACCGTGGAACAGGAAGCATACAGCGGCGGTACATCCATCGCTGCCAAGCTGGCAGAGATGCTCAAGGTCCCCTGCTACGACAGCGAGGTGCTGGAACGTGCTTCCAAGCTGGGCAACATCCCTGTAAAGCTGCTTGAACGTTACGACGGTGTTCCTGTAAACGCTGCCTATGACCTTCAGGCAGAAAACGAAGGCGAGCTGCATCTTCCCACTCAGGGACGTATGGCTTCCGCTCAGATGGCAGCTGTCAAGACTCTGGCTGTCGGCGGTTCCTGCGTCATAGTAGACAGATTCAGCCGCGCTGCTCTGGAAAACGAATCTCACTGCATCAATGTTTATATCCACGGCACCGATGCCGCAAGACTTCTCAGACTTCAGGAAGCCGAAAACGGAGCTTCCGCAGTTACCCTTAAAAAGATCGACCGCCAGCGCCGCAAGTATTATCGCGGAAGCGATAAGGATTGGGGCAAGGTTGAAAAATACCATATCTGCGTAGATTCTTCCAATATGGACGAAGACCAGTGTGCCAAACAGATATACAGCTATGTAATGACCGTTCTCAAATCCCAGAACATTCCGGTACATACCGAAATGGAAAAGAAGGCCGTGCACGGCTGATAGTAAAAAAGCGCCGACCATGAAAAATCGTGGTCGGCGCTTTTTTGACGCGCAATCACCGCAGGGGATACCCTGCGGTGAAATGATATCAGGTTCAGATAAGAGAAACTATTATCCACAATACTGCCAGCATTGCTGCGTTGACAGCAGTGAAAATACCAAGATATGTTCCCGGCTTTGCTTCGTCCTCGGCAGCGTAAAGCTTGCAGGATATAACGCTTGCCATGGAAGCTATCAGGGTGCTGAGACCGCCAAGGTTTACGCACGGCAGCAGGGCGGGGTAGTTGTCTGTAAAGCCCGACAGCAGCAGGCACAGCACACGGTAGTCTATGTAGTTTATGTATTCCGCGGAAGGCGGCACAAAGAAAGCTGAGACAAGCGCGGCAATAAACGCTGCCGCCAGTACAGGATCGTGACGAATGAACGAGGTTGTTTTTTTGAGCATGAAAAGGCTCCTTTTGCTAAAGTCGCTCTAAGTTTACTTCATGAAGAAGCCGGATGCAGCATCAATTTGCGCAAAAAACAGACAATTTGACGCATATTGTATGCTGTGGTAGAATAGCGACCGAGAGCTAACAAAAGGAGATAATACGATGTTTCGGAAAATGAGAAGAATAAAACAGCAGCTGGATGAAAAGCTTACTCTTGAGATACTGGAAAAGTCCAGCTCCGGAGTTCTTGCGCTGTTGGGTGACGAGGGGTATCCCTATACTGTGCCTCTGAGCTATGTTTACAGCGACGGAAAGCTGTATTTCCACGGAGCAAAGACGGGGCACAAGGTGGACGCCATAAGAAACTGCGACAAAGCCAGCTTCTGCGTGGTGGATAAGGATGAGGTCATTGCTGAGGAGTACACCACATATTTCCGCAGCGTGGTGGCTTTTGGAAAGATACGAATACTCGAAGATAACGCCGAGAAGCAGCGCAGCGTAGAAATACTGGCTGCCAAATACGGTCCCGGCAGCAAGGAAGCTGATTTGAAAGCGATAGAAAAGGAGTTTCCCGCCCTTTGTATGTTTGAGATGACCATAGAGCATGTAACCGGTAAGGAAGCCATCGAGCTGGTGCGGCTCAGAAACAGCCAATAAAAAAGAAATGACCCTCGTTCGGTTTACACCACCGTAGAGGGTCATTTTTGATCGATCAAGTATTTTGCAATTTGTTTTTCGCAAAAATCCTTCAGAACAGGGATGTCGGTTATGGCGGTTTCCCAAATAATATCTCTGCTCATGCTGCTGTAACTGTGGACCACCAGATTTCGCATGCCTTTAATCGGTCCCCATTGTATGCTTCCTGCGGTATTTTGACGAAATTCGGAAGAGAGCTTGCTGCTCAGTTCGCCTATTTGAAGAATACAGAACGAAACAGAGCGCTGATAATCGGGGTCGTTATCAAAAATTTCAAAGGAAGCACCGTAACGCATAATTGTTTTTGATATTTCGCTGCAATAGTCGCGAATATGTTCCAGTTTTTGAATGTCAGGCGGCAGCATAAAGACTCACCCTTTCGTTTATAACCGAGGTACGGAAGCGCTCATCACCGGGGAACATAGCTTTTTGTTCTATGGAGCTGACGGTTATCAGGTCTACAGATTTACCAAGAGCTTCTTCAAAGGCGTTCAGGACTTCGGCCAAATGAAGAAGGGTTTTGATTTTTGTTCCGGATGTGTCGATCAACAGGTCAATATCACTGGTTTCGGTGGCATCTCCGCGAGCATAGGAACCGAACAGAAATACCGCTTTCAATTCATAACGCTCCGCAATGGGTTTAACACGACTGCGCAGTTCGGGCAAAGTATAAACCATTGACAGATACCTCCTTTCACATCACTATATTATCAGTATACCCCTTGGGATATGTTTTTGCAACATTTTTGATCGGTTTATCAGGCTTATAATCAGGCAATGCCCAATGTCACAGAAAAAGAAATGACCCTCGTTCGGTTTACACCACCGTCGAGGGTCATTTCTCTAAA
>CAZIPP010000038.1:0-13207 GCA_964541215.1 uncultured Oscillospiraceae bacterium | reverse complement strand
CCTGCCGTTGGAAGATCCTACCGCATACACCGATCTTGTTTGCAGTTTGCTGTAAAATAAAGAACTGTCATCCCTGATTTTGAGGGATGACAGTTATTTTATACTCTTTCGTAATCCACATACATGAACCGCAGACCCTTTTCTTCCATAACTTCGCTTTCGGATACGATCTTCCACTCTTCCATTGCATCAAGGTCAGGGAAGAACTTTTCCGCAGGCATGGATATATCGGTCTTGGTTATATACGCTTTATGACAATAGGGGAGCAGCTGATGGTATACTGTATCACCACCGATAACACAAAGCTCATCGTCGGGTATATCTTTCACTCTGTCCAACAGTTCATCTATAGAACATACACCTTCGCAGTCTTTGGGTAAAGTGTCGGGCTTGGATGTCAGAACAATGTTTCTGCGGTTTATCAGGGGTTTTGAGCCGGGTAAGGAGATGAGGGTGGCTCTACCCATAATGACGGTCTTGCCCTCTGTAAGAGCCTTAAAACGCTTCAAATCGGCAGATATGTGGACAAGCATATCTCCGCCGGAGCCTATGCCCCAATCAGAGCTGACATTTACAATTGTTATCATAAGTACCTCTAAATTGCAACGGGGATCTTTTTATCAAACTCACTGTATTCGTAACCTTCCATACGGAAGCTGTCTCTGGTAAAAGCGTAAAAATCTGTTATGGATTCATCAATGACGAACCTTGGCGCAGGCTTTGGTTTGTTTTTTATTATCTCCTCGATAAGAGGAATATGACGGTCATAAATATGAGCGTCTGCTATAACGTGAACCAGTTCGCCGACTTTAAGACCACTGATCTGAGCCATCATATGGACCAACACAGCATACTGACAGACATTGAACTGGTTTGCCGCAAGCATGTCCTGTGACCGCTGGTTGAGTATGGCGTTGAGCACATTGCCGCTTACATTAAAGGTCATGCTGTACGCACAGGGATAGAGGTTCATTTCATGCAGATCGGCGAAGGTGTAGATATTGGTCATTATTCTGCGGCTGGAGGGATTATTCTTCAGGTCATATATAACACGGTCGACCTGGTCGAACTCGCCTTCTGCGTATTTATGCTTAACTCCAAGCTGATATCCGTATGCCTTGCCGATGGAACCGGTCTCATCTGCCCAGGAATCCCAGATGTTACCCCGAAGTTCGTTGATGTTGTTGGACTTTTTCTGCCAGATCCAAAGCATTTCATCCACCGCTGTTTTCCAGTAAGTACGGCGAATGGTGCAGATGGGAAATTCTTTAGACAGGTCGTAACGATTAACAATACCAAACTTTTTTACTGTGTGAGCAGGTGTACCGTCATCCCAGCGGGGACGGACGTTAAGATCGGTGTCCCAGACACCGTTATCAATTATATCACGGCAGTTTTGAATGAAGATTTCGTCTGCGTAACTCATGTTGACTCCTCCGTTTCAATATAGAATATACCACAAAATGTTGAGCTTGTGTATATAATGTGCTAAAATAAACTGAATGCATAAAATTTGGAGACATATATGGAACGAATAAGATTTGATTCTTTGGAGATATCGGAAGATATCCTTAAAGCACTTACGGATAAAGGTTATGTTTATGCCACACGCATACAGAAGGAAGCGATCCCTCCGCTCATGCAGTGGGAAGATGTTATAGCCAAGGCTCCAACCGGCACAGGCAAGACCTTTGCTTTTGGTATCCCTATCATTGAGCACATAGACAGCGAAAGTGAACAGACGCAGGCGCTTATCCTTGCGCCCACACGAGAGCTGGCGGTGCAGATAACCGATGAACTGCGGGGGCTGTTGAAATACACCAAAGGCATAAGAGCGGTATGTCTTTACGGGGGACAGAAGATAGATAATCAGATACGCAGCTTGAAGAAAAAACCTCAGATAATCGTTGCCACTCCGGGCAGACTTTTTGACCATATCAAGCGCAGGACGGTAGATTTGGCTCAGGTTCAGACCCTTGTTCTTGATGAAGCAGACCGAATGCTTGATATGGGATTCATCAAGGAGGTTACCAGGATAATCGAGCTTTGCAGGAACCGTAAAAATCTTGGACTTTTTTCAGCAACCATATCTCAGGAAGTCATGACCATCAGCTGGAAGTACCAGCGTGACGAGGTTGAAATAACCGTACCCGCCGAAGCAGAGGACAAGCCTGATATCACCCAGTATTCCATTGAGGTAAACAACACCGAGAAAATGGAAACTGTTTTAAAGCTGCTTAAAACACAGGGCTATGAGCGTGTAATGATTTTCTGTAATACAAAGCACATGGCTGCTGCGCTGTACGAAACCCTCAAAAATCAGAGTTTTACCATCGACCAGCTTCATGGTGATATCCCTCAGCGCAAAAGGGAAGAGACTATGGATAAATTCCGCAAGGGAAATCTCAACATTCTTATTGCCACAGATGTAGCGTCTCGCGGTATAGACGTAGATGATGTGGAATGTGTTATCAACTTTGATATTCCAGAAGAAAACGAATACTATGTCCACCGCATAGGAAGAACAGGACGTGCTCGCCGTCAAGGTGTTGCCATTACTATAATCAGTTCCATACTTGAAAGAGCCAAGCTTAAAGAGATAGCTACCTACTGCCATTTTGAGATAACTGAAATGCGTTTTGCGGCAGATGGCAGTTTGGAAAAAGCACCTGAACGCAAGACCGTAAAACGCTCAACCAGAAGGTTTTGATATGCTGAAAACCACAGAAATGCTGATGCTCTCGCTCTGCGGTGATTTTGGTGATGGGCTGTCACCAATGGGACTGAGAGAGTTCCGCCGCATGAGAGAGCTGCTGAGCGGCAATCTTTTTGCCGACAAAGCGGAAGAAATATCCGCAGACACGCTGATGGATGCAGGTTTTGAAACGGATGAAGCCCGGAGGATCATGGCTCTGATTTCCCGGGAAAAGTACATGGATGATGAGCTTGACCGTCTCTATCAGATAGGGATTTACCCAATGACACGCATCAGCAATAATTACCCCGGGAGCTTTTCAACCAAGCTCGGAGACTCAGCGCCCGCAGTCCTGTTTTATGCAGGAAATGCCGAACTGCTGAACAATAATGCGGCTGCCCTTGTGGGCTCTCGTCAGCTGAGTGTTCAGGGAGCGGAATTTGCCCGGGCTTTTGGCGAAGCCTGCGCAAAATCCGAGATCACACTTGTTTCCGGCGGAGCTGAAGGTGCCGATATGATAGCTCAGAAGGCTGCTCTTTCCAACGGCGGCACTGTTATCAGCTTCAGACCAGACAGCCTTATTAAGAATATAAAAAAGCTTTCCTCCGAACTGAGCGAAGGAAAGCTTCTGGTAATATCCGAAAGGGGAGCAGACTGTGCTTTTACTGCCGGCGGTGCCGCCGGCCGCAACAGACTTATCCACAGCTATTGCGACAGGGTTTTTGTGGCAGGTGCATCGTACAAAAAAGGCGGTACATGGTCCGGCACCGAAACCAACCTGAAAAAGCATTACAGCAAGGTTTACGTTTTCGATGATGGTTCCGCCGGATGCGACGGGCTTATAGCTTTGGGCGGCATAGCTGTGAGGATTGAGGGAATATCTGCCATTATGGACGGCAGGGAACATACGGAGGATTAAATCTGGTCATTAACTGCCTTTTCCAGCCGATCAAGAGCAGCTTCCACATATCTTCTGGGGCAGGCAATATTGAAGCGAATAAAGCCTTCACCGCCTGAGCCGAAGCTTTCGCCATCGTTTACAAAAAGCTGAGCTTTTTCGTGCAGCATTTTATGCAGAGCTTCCTTATCCAAACCAAGAGCGGACATATCAAGCCACATAAGATATGTGCCTTCAAGCTTGGTGGTCTTTATCATTGGCAGCTTTTCCTTGATAAAGCTTTCTGTGTACATGCGATTTCCGTCAATATACACCAGAACCTCTTCCAACCATGCTTCTCCGCCGGTGTAGGCAGCTTCACAGGCAGCAAGGCCTGCGGCATTGACAAAATGACCGCTGAACTTATTGTATTTTGCTCTAAGTTCTGGGTTCTTAATGATTATATTGCTGGTAGCAAGACCGGCGATATTGAAAGTCTTGCTTGGAGCGGTACAGACTACGCACCGTTCATCCAGTCCGGGCAGGATATTTGCTGCAACAATGTGCTCATATCCCGGCATGATGAGGTCATTGTGTATCTCGTCAGCCACAATGATAACATCATTGTCAAGGCAGATCTGAGCCATGCGCTCCAGTTCTTCCCGTTTCCAAACACGACCTACGGGATTATGGGGCGAACACAGAAGAAAAAGCTTTGCTTCTTTTGCTTTTTCCGCGAAGTCTTCAAAATCGATTTCGTATGTATCACCAACACGAACCAGCTTATTTGCAAGGGTCTTTCTGTTGTTGGAACCAACAACGCCGGAAAAAGGAGGATACACGGGAGATTGGATTATAACTCCGTCACCCTCATTGGTGAACGCCTGAACGCAAGCGCTGAGAGCGGAAACCACACCGTAGCTCTGGCTTATCCAATCGGATTTGATCTCCCACCCATGGCGGCGGCTCATCCAGCTTATGACCACATTATTATAGCTTTCATCGGCGCCTGCATAGCCGAAATTACAAGCCTCAACACAGTCATGCATGCCTTTTTTAATTTCAGGAGCTATATCAAAGCGCATCTCAGCCACAGAATAGGGAATAAGGGACGGATCAGTTACACCGCTATCCTTTAAAAAGGGATGGACGGTATCCTCTCTTGGATTTCTTGTTTCAAAATCGTACTTCATTTTACAGCTTCCTTTACAATTTCTTTCTATAAATCAAATATATAAAAGTTTTGATTAACTGTCAAGAATCTCAACCATTTTGAGCATGGAGGTCAGTATGAACAACAGCGAAATAAAATCAATATTCGGCAGTGACGCTATTGCTAAAACCAGTCCCTGCGATATTTGCAGCTTTGGATGTCCTGTCAGGTCATTTATAAAAGATGGTCGGATAGTAGGTGTAGAGCCGGACAGGGAAAGCCCGGTAGGAAGAGGATTTCTCTGCGCAAAGGGCTATGCGTCACGTCAGTATGTTTACCGTTCCGACAGAATCAAAACACCTCTTCGCAGAACAGGCAAAAGAGGAGAAGGAGAGTTTGAAGCCATCAGCTGGGAAACAGCTCTTTCAGAGATAGCTGATAAACTTAACAAATACAAGGCTCAGTTTGGAGCAGACAGCGTTGCTTTTTTCTCCGGTTATACCAAATGGTATCGCCCGTATCTGCATCGTCTTGCTCACAGCTTTGGAACGCTGAACTACGGTACCGAGTCCAGTTCATGTTTTCAGGCTACTGTCGTGGCGAATAAATGCTCCTCCGGATGCATGACTTCACCTGACGTTATGAACGCCGGTGTTGTTATAGGCTGGGGATATAATACTTATTACTCCAACCTGCCAATGCCGAACCTTGAACCGGCTAAAGCCAAGGGTGCGAAAATAATCATCGTTGATCCCAAGCAGACACCGGCAGTCATGCGTGTTGCTGATGTTCATTTGCAGATAAAACCCGGCACAGACGGTGCGCTCGCAATGGGCATTGCCAGAGAGCTTATTCATCGCGGTGCTGTGGACATGGACTTTGTTCGCAATAACGTGACAGGATTCGAACAGTACGCTGAATATGTTGAGCGGTTCACTCCGGAGCAAGTTAACATAATTACAGAGATTCCTGTAGAAACTTATCTGAAAGCAGTTGACATAATAATTAATAATTTGCCTCTTTGCATGATTGAAGGCAATGCGGGAATGATACATCATAAAAACGGTGTTCAGAATTTCAGAGCAGTAAACGCACTGATGGCGCTTACCGGAGCTTATGTGAAGGTTGGTGGAAACAAGCCGTTCAAAGCTCAGGATCCTGCTGCGTTTACCGTTTTGAACGAGGAAAAGTTTGTTGATGATGTTCGCCCAAAGGATGCAAAGCCTAAGATCGGCAGTGATAAATATCCGCTGTGGAGCGAATGCATAGATGAATATCAGGCAATGGAGCTTGCCGGGCAAATAATGACCGGTGAGCCTTATCCGATCAAAGCTTTGTTTGCGCTTGGAATGAATGCACGGCTTTTCCCGGATAGCGGTTCAATGTTTAAAGCCCTTGAGACTATCGATTTCTTTGCCTGCGCCGATATATTCATGTCGGACACTGCCAAATACGCTGATATAGTTCTTCCTGCATGTACTTCTTTTGAACGCGGTGAGCTTCGTGCTTCAGGACGCCGCCTTGTATATTACAAAAACGCTGTAGATCCACTTTTTGAAAGTCGCTCCGATACGGATATTGTTTGTGATCTTGCGAAGGCCCTTGGTCTTGAAGATGAGCTGCTTACCTCTGGGTACGATGCCTGCTGCCGCAGTATGCTTGAGCCTTTGGGAGTCGATCTGGATGAGCTTAAAGAGAAAGGCGTGATAAAGCTGCCTGATCTTCCTTCATCTGGCGAGTTGAAGTTTTATACCTCGTCCGGCAAATACGAGCTGCACTCATCTTTGGCAGAAAAGCACGGTTATGAACCCTTGCCTAAATATTATGATCCTTATGACGACGCTGATCCAAATGAGTTCCCACTGATACTTTGCTCGGGTGGAAGACTGCCAAATGCTTTCGCGTCCCGTTTCCATGACGTACCGTGGGCAAGACAGCTTCGGTCAGACGCTATGGTTGACATAAATTTTAAGACTGCTTCCGAACTTAGTATTAAACAAGGTGACATAATCTCTCTTTCTACTTCTGTTGGAAGCCTTGAAGCAAAGGCGAATCTTACTAATCTGAACCGTGAGAATATGGTCACTCTTTATCACGGCTACAGTGAAGCTGATGTCAATTCCATTGTTCCCGGCGGTCATAATGATCCGTTTTCCGGTTTCCCTGGGTACAGGTCTATTCGATGCAAGGTAGAGCTGGTTGCAAAATCTCAGCAGGATAAAAAAGCCATAAGCGTTGGTGCTGCCTGTGGAGCTTTCAGCTTTAATAGTACCAACTGTACCGGATGCGGCGCCTGCGTTGTTGCCTGTATGGACAGAAATACCACCGACCTTTCTTATCAGAAGCCTTTGCGTGAGGTTTGGGAACGAAGAAACAGCGATGCTCTGCACTTCGACATGAACTTTTGTGTCCACTGTGATGAGCCTGCCTGCTTGAACGCATGTAAGTTTGGCGCTGTCAGCAGGAACGAACTTGGTATGGTTGTAATGGAAAGTGAAAAGTGCGTCAATTGCGGCGCTTGTGTCAAGTCATGTCCTTATGGCGCTGTCAGGAAAGCTGAAAAGCCCTATAAGTGCGATGGCTGTATGGACAGGGTCAGTCTTGGCTTGAAGCCTGTGTGTATCGACGCCTGTCGATTCGGAGCCTTGGATATGAAAGTAACCAATACTGCCGCTGTTGTTCTGGCAGGAGGGAAAAGCTCCAGAATGGGAACCGATAAAAGCCGTCTTAAAATAGGGGAGAGCACTTTTTCCGAAAAGCTGATAAGTGATTTTGCGCAGCATTTTAAAAATGTATATCTGTCTGTTGCACCCGGATCTGATCTGGAAGGTCCCAACATTATCAGGGATGAAAAATCCGGTCTTGGACCGCTTTCGGGTATTCTGGCTGCCATGAAGAATACGAAAGGCGATAATGTATTTATTTGTGCTACAGATATGCCTTTTGCAGATCCTAAGCTGGCGGTAAGGCTTGTTTCAATGCTTGACGGTCATGATGCTTGTCTGATACGGATGCCTGATGGTAAGGTAGAGACCGCTTTTGGAGTGTTTTCAAAACGTGCGCTGCCGGCTGTTCAGGATGAACTTGATACAGGCAAGCGAAGCATTATGGGGCTTCTTCAGCGGATAAATGTAAAGCTGATTGAGGTGGATAAGCTTGGAGACATTTCAGACAGCGTTTTTATGAACATCAACACACCTGAGGATTATGATAAGCTGTAAACTGAACATAAGCTTCAGTTATGGCAACACCATGGAATCATAATCGCCATGTTGTCAAATTTCTATTGACTTTTATTTTTTGATATTTTATTTTAGTTTTAGCCGATTTGAAAGGAGAAAACATATGAAGATATACATTGACACTCCGGAAAACATAGCCAAAATGGCTGCTAAAAGATACGTGGATCTGCTGGCAGAAAAGCCTGATGCTGTTCTCGGTTTCGCAACCGGTTCCACTCCTTTGGGACTGTATGCTGAGCTGGCTCAGCTTTGCGCAGACGGCAAAGTCTCTTTTAAGGATGTAACTTCCTTCAATCTGGACGAGTATGTTGGTCTTGATGGTACTCACGACCAGTCTTACCGTTACTTTATGAACGAGAATCTTTTCAGCAAGATAGATATCGATATCGCAAAGACTAACGTTCCTTCAGGTCTCGACACCTCTGCTGAGACTGCCGCTGCCTATGATAAGGCTATCGAAGCTGCAGGCGGTATAGAGATCCAGCTGCTTGGTATTGGTAATAACGGTCACATTGGCTTTAACGAGCCTCAGACCCCTTTTGGCTCCATAACTCATATGGTCGAACTTACTGATTCCACCCGCCAGGCAAATAAACGTTTCTTTAACTCTATCGATGAAGTGCCTACTCATGCTGTGACCATGGGCATTAAAACTGTTATGAACGCTAAGCGCGTTATCCTTATGGCTATCGGTTCTGCAAAGGCTGATATAATCAAAGCTACCATTCAGGGCGAAGTTACCGAAAATGTTCCCGCGTCTGTTTTGCAGCTGCATCCTAACGTAGAAGTCTATCTTGACTTTGAAGCTGCTGCTGCACTATAATTTACCCCACTCAACAAACGCAGAATGCTTCTGTCTTTCAGCGGCAGAGAGCACTGCGTTTGTTGTGCAGTTATGGAAAGGAAAACTCTTATGTCTAAATACTTCGGAACCGACGGCTTCCGCGGTGAAGCCAATGTTGATCTGACTGTTGACCATGCCTTTAAAATAGGTCGTTTTCTTGGCTGGTATTACGGTAAGGATCACAAAGCAAAAATAGTTATCGGTAAGGACACCCGTCTTTCCAGCTATATGTATGAATGTGCACTTACTGCCGGCATTACAGCGTCCGGCGCCGACGCATATCTGATGCATGTTACTACCACTCCCAGCGTTTCCCATATTGCCCGCACCGAGGATTTCGACTGCGGAATAATGATCTCCGCAAGCCACAATGCTTATATGGACAACGGCATCAAGCTGATAAACAGAAACGGCGAAAAAATGGAAGACTCTGTAATTGATGCTGTTGAAGCCTGCCTTGACAGTAATGAGGAGCTGCCTCTTGCCAAGGGTGAAGCTATCGGTATGGCTGTTGATCACGCTGCGGGTCGAAACCGTTATATCGCTTACCTTATCAGCAATGCTCTCAATTCCTACAAGGGCATGAAGATCGGTCTTGACTGTTCCAATGGCAGCACATGGTCAATGGCGAAAAGTGTTTTTGACGCTCTTGGAGCTGACACCTATGTTATCAACAACACACCTAACGGAACCAATATAAACCGTGGATGTGGTTCCACGCATATTGAAGGTCTTCAGCAATTTGTTATTGATAACGCTCTGGATGTTGGCTTTGCTTTCGATGGCGACGCGGATCGCTGCCTTGCTGTTGACGAAAAAGGACAGCTTGTCGACGGCGACAGGATAATGTACATCATTGGCAGCTATATGCAGGAAAAAGGTCAGCTTGGCGATACTAAGGTCGTAACAACTGTAATGTCCAATTTTGGACTTTACAAAGCTCTGGATAAGCTGGGCATAGGCTACGAAAAAACCGCTGTAGGCGACAAATATGTTTATGAGAACATGCGTGAGAACGGTCACCTTATCGGCGGAGAACAGTCAGGACATATCATATTTGGCAAACTGGCCAATACCGGAGACGGTCTTCTGACCGCCATAAAGATAATGCAGGTCATAATGGACAAGAAAATGAAGCTGTCTGAGCTTGCAAAACCCATGGTTACTTATCCTCAGGTGCTGAAAAATGTTCGTGTTACAGACAAAGATACTACTATGAACGATGCTGATGTTCAAGCTGCATGTGATGCTGTGACCTCAGCTCTTGGAGAAGATGGACGTATACTTCTTCGTAAGAGCGGCACTGAGCCTGTACTGCGTGTTATGGTTGAAGCCGGATCATTTGAGCTTTGCGAACAGATGGTAGACAGCGTTATCGACGTCATGGATAAAAAGGGACATCTTATTGAGGTGAAAAAGTAATGTATAAAACTACTGATCTGTTGGATCTTTCCAAAACCATCGCTGCCGAGCTATTTGAGGGCAGGGAATACCCATGGGAGGTTTTGGACGATATAAAGGATTTTATCCTTAAACTTGGACCTACCCTTGATCCCGAAAAGTACGATCATCCTGCTGAAAGCATCTGGATAGCTAAGGACGCTCTTGTTTTTCCGTCTGCCTTTATTGCGGGACCATGCATTATAGACAGCGGTGCCGAAATCCGCCACTGTGCTTTTATCAGAGGCAGCGCCATCGTTGGCAAAAACTGTGTTGTTGGCAACTCTGTTGAGCTGAAAAACGTTGTTTTGTTCGACAATGTACAGACACCTCACTACAACTATGTGGGGGATTCTGTTCTGGGTCATAAGGCTCACATGGGAGCTGGCTCCATCACCTCCAACGTCAAGAGCGATAAGACGCTGGTGGTTGTCAAGAACGGTGAAGAAGCCATTCCCACCGGACGTAAGAAGTTCGGTGCTGTTCTGGGCGACAATGTTGAGGTGGGCTGCAACAGCGTCCTCAACCCCGGTACCGTGGTAGGCAGATGCAGTAACATATATCCCACTTCGTCTGTGCGTGGGGTCGTTCCCGAAAACAGCATCTATAAGGCGAAAGATGATATCGTAACGAAAAAATAAGAAAATGCCGTCATCCGGCATCTATAGCAAATACATATATCATAGATTAATCCCTCCTGCGATCAACAGGAGGGATTTAATCTTTTTTCCACATTAACCTTTTCCACTTATCAACAGCAGGGAAGTGGAAAAGAAAGTTATCCACCATGAATGTGTGCATAAGTGGAAAAATATCCGGTGGAAAAGAGGTGGAGAGGACAGCTTAAGCTTTCTCTTTCGCTTCGGCTTCGATATGTATATTTTTTTATTTTCTTTCGCTTCTGTTTCAGTTTTATTTCTTTTCTTTTTGTTTTGTTTAAGCTTAATTTAGTACGATTCGTATTCGTCGGAATACGGTGGTATATCCATGCTTTGCTTGTTCCAGCGCTTCAAAACATTGCGGCGGTTAGTCTCGCATACCTGCTCATACTTTTCGATATTGGCGTCAATGGACGGCTTGCAGAAGTAGAAAGCGCACATGACTTCACGGTCATAGCCGTCATAGACCTCGCCCCGTGAGCTGTAAGCCATCAGCGCCCTGAAAAGCTGTCCCCGCTGTTCGTCCGTCATAAAAGCCGTCTGGTCCATCAAATCGTGATAAATTATAAATCCTGGTCTGCCTTTTGCCATTGTAATATACCTCCAAAAATAGTTATCGAGAAAAAGTCCTCTCATATATAGGCAAAAAGGCGAAAAAATTGCACGCAAACGTGCAATCGTCACGAAAGATTCTTGTAAAATTCACAAAGACAACACAAAAGGACTGTGAAGTACAAAAACCCCGGATCATTCGAGCCGGGGTCGATGGAGTTTACTTATTATTGTTGATAGCAGCCTGAGCCGAAAGGTAAAAACCATAAGCCCCTCCGTTATCCGAACAGCATTGCTCCGTTATCCCTTTTTCTTTGCTACGGGTATCCACACCTCATATTGTGCGTTTTGTGGGTCTGGATTTAAGTAAACCTCAATATCGGGAGCGTTTGCATATTCATATCCGGAAGTCGGAAGCCACTCCGTTATAATACGTTGCTCCAATTCCTGTATTGACTGATTTGTACCCGTTCCGGAGAAGATTGCCCAAGTTGCTGCAGGCACGGTATATTCTTCAAACTCACTGATTATTTTTGTACTGGAAACTGCAATAAAATATTTCCATTGTTCTTCATCATTGCAGACACTCACGCCTAAAAGTCCTATTGGCGGCGTATCCATCATTCCTGCTAATTTCTGTATTGTTCCATTTACAGAGGCATCTTGCCACATCTTAGGCACAACCATGAAATTATTCTCGATTATTTTATCAAGCGGTGCAGATATGCCAATGATACGGAATGACTCTTTCGTTTCGATCCTATAATTCATTTCTGTAGCTCCTTTTACAGCAATACTAAACACAATTGGGGAAAAAGATTTCACGGATACGCCCTTGTTTTTAACGATCGATGGGGCTACCCCGTGAAAAGACTGGAATGCTCTGTTAAACGCTGTTGGGGAACAATATCCGTATTTTTCAGCAACATCAATAATTCGCTCATTTCCGCCCTGCAAATCAACTGCTGCCAAGGACATTTTTCTTCTTCGGATATACTCTGCCAGAGTAATGCCTGCCATATAAGTAAACATTCTCTGATAGTGATAAGCAGAACAACAGGCAATTCGCCCAAGCTGTTCATAATCAATTTCATCTGTCAAATGTTCTTCAATATAATTCATACTTTGATTCAATCTTT
Organism: uncultured Oscillospiraceae bacterium; assembly: GCA_964541215.1. Taxonomy (GTDB): domain Bacteria; phylum Bacillota; class Clostridia; order Oscillospirales; family Oscillospiraceae; genus SIG469. The sequence goes on along the minus strand of CAZIPP010000038.1, from coordinate 606 downwards.
CGACCCATTCCATTGCGATACCTCCTTATCCACACATACTGTACTTTGCGGACATGCATTTATCTTTATTATAAAGCTTATTTTTGATTTTTCCTCTCTATCTTTGCACAAAAAAGAGAGGTAGATATATTCAATTTCCATTCTTTTGACAGGAGCGTTAACAAATCTGCAAAGAGCTAAAAAATAAGCGTACCACTATTTCTAATGATACGCTTATTGTAATTCAGCTTTTAATCAAGGTCGATAAGCACCCTAAAGAGAACTCTTACTTATTGTTGATAGCGGCCTGAGCGGCAGCCAGTCTTGCGATGGGTACACGGTAGGGGGAGCAGGAAACATAGTTCAAACCAACTTTGTGAAAGAACTCGATGGAAGCGGGATCACCGCCGTGCTCGCCGCAAACGCCCAGCTTGATATCAGGACGGGTAGAACGACCAAGCTTGGAAGCCATGTCTACCAGTTTGCCAACACCGCTCTGGTCTACGGAAGCGAAGGGATCCTTTTCAAAGATGTTGCGCTCGTAGTAGGAGGGCAGGAACTTACCGGCGTCATCACGGCTGAAGCCGAAGGTCATCTGGGTCAGGTCGTTGGTACCGAAGCAGAAGA
>CAZIPP010000037.1:0-13238 GCA_964541215.1 uncultured Oscillospiraceae bacterium | reverse complement strand
CAATGACACTGCGGATTTTTTTACAGCCCCTTTTTTGTCAAATCCTTTTCATAAGCCCATGACGGTTGCAGTACAGGTACAGCATTCCGTGGCCGCGCATTTCAAGCCTTGTCTGAGCATTGCCTTCGGGATAGAGCTTCTTGAACTCCGTTTTATCCGACGATACAAAGGCAATGAACGAGATATAATGCTGTTTTGTCATTTCGTGGTCTATGGTCAGAAAGTATTCATCCTCAACCTTTTCGATGCTGATACGGTGCTCGTCATCGACATCCTCTGCCTCGGCAGGAGGCAGGGAAACACCGCAGCAGCTTATGGCGGCTTCGCCCATGCTGTGGATAATGTTTCCGCAGATCGGGCAGATATAGAACCTGCTTCTGAGCATATTTGCCGAGCGATTGCTGTTGGTGATGCATTCACCCGCAAACAGTTCCGATACTGAAACGCCAAGGGCTTTGGCAAGTGGTTCCACAAGAGAAATATCCGGCAGTCCACGGGCGGTTTCCCACTTGGAAACAGTTTTTGCGCTGACACCAATGATGTCTGCCAGTTCAGCCTGAGTGAGATTTTTTAATTCACGAAGCTGCCTGATAACATTTCCTGTAACATAATTATTCATCATTATCATCCTCTCAAAAAGATACTATCATCATTCCGTTTTCGAGGCAACCTCCGTAAAGTAGAGCTGCTCACAGTGCAAGCAAAAGCTGCATATTCTGGGATAACAGAATTATGGGGAGATGCTGATGCTAAACTGGTTTATTGACCTGCCGCCCCACATTCAGGCGCTTTTGGCTACTGGTTTTACATGGGCTGTTACGGCTCTTGGGGCGGCATTGGTTTTTGTATTCAAAAGTGTAAACAGAACGATGATGGACGCCATGCTGGGGTTTGCGGCAGGAGTGATGATAGCCGCATCCTACTGGTCGCTGCTGTCTCCTGCCATAGAAATGGCGGAAAATGTAAATCTGAATCCGTGGCTCACGGTGCTTACAGGTTTTATGCTGGGCGGGGGACTGCTGTTTTTGGGCGACAGATTTTTTTCGTTTCTTGAAGAAAAACGCCAATGGGATCAATGCGGAAGAATGAAGCGCTGTCTTATGCTTGTAAGCTCCATAACTCTGCACAACATTCCCGAAGGCATGGCTGTGGGTGTTGCCTTTGCTTCCGCTGCCTATGGGCTGGAAGGCGCAACTCTGGCGGCAGCCGGATTGCTGGCTTTAGGCATCGGATTGCAAAACTTTCCCGAAGGCACGGCAGTCAGCGTTCCTCTGCGGCGGGAAGGAATGAGCAGAAAAAAAGCGTTCTTTTACGGTCAGCTCAGCGGCATAGCGGAGCCTGTTGCGGGAGTTGTGGGGGCACTTATGGTGCTTCATGTACGCATTCTGCTGCCGTATCTTCTGGCTTTTGCTGCAGGAGCGATGATATACGTTGTGGTAGAGGAACTTATACCTGAAAGCCAGACCAATGATAAAAAGGACGTAATGGCGCTGTTTACCCTTGTTGGGTTTTCCGTCATGATGGTTCTTGACGTGGCATTAGGCTAAAAAATACACTGTCATCTCGAATACCGGCTTTGCTGGCGGAGAGATCCCCATCTTTAAGGGGATTTCTCATCGGTGTGACGGGTGAGCTGAGCTCACCCGTCGGTTCGAAATGACAGTGTATTTTTCTTTATCGGAATGACAGCTTTGTCTTATTCAACGTGTATGTGGTTGTGAATATGGTCAGGACAGTAACAGTAATAACCATTGCACTTGGAGCAGTAGCGAAAATCCAAAGATGGATACTCTGTATCTGTCTTGCCGCAGACGTGACACTTGTGGCGGTAAGGCTTCTGACCGCCTCCGGAATAGACCTTAGCACCTTCAGCCCAGTTGGGACCGGCTTTGCTGTTCTGGTTGTGGATATCGTTCATCTGACGGCGGAAATTTCTGCTTTCCTTTGAGTATTTCCGGCGGGAAGAATTTACCATATTTTTCATTTCCGGCCAGAAGAAGAGCACATAGTTCAGCAGCGCAAAAATCGGCAGCAGGTTGGAAGGGAAGCTGCCGCCCAGGATGCCGAAAATGGTCATAACAAGATAAGCGACTGCCAGATATTTCATTTTGAGTGGGATGATAAAGAACAGCAACACCCGGTTTTCGGGATACAGCGATGCGTACGCCATGAAAAGTGAGAAGTTGATATAAAATGCAGTGGCATTGGCTTTGAGCAGCAAAGCGGCAACGGATGTCATAAGGACGCCGGTAAAATAAAAAATGTTGAACCGAAGAACGCCCCAGTCGCGTTCAAGGATGCGCCCAATGATGTAGTAAAAGTACAGCTCAATAACGAGAAACAGCAGCCCGGAGGAGTCGGGTATAAAAATGTATGTTATAAGACGCCAGACCTGACCGCTGAGTATCTTGGCTCGGTCATAGCACATGAACCTGTAAATGGCGCCGCTGGGGTCGATGAATGAAAAAAGGTAAACAATGGCGATACCCGCAGAAATGAACATCATCAGATTGGGTATGCCTTTATTGTAGTTTCGTGAACAGAAACGGTCAAACCGTTTGTAAAGCTTATTCAAGGAATTTCCTCCTAATAGTCATATGGACTTATTTTAATATCTTTCTTCTGAGTTGTCATTAATGATTTGTAAACAATGGAAATAATCTAACTCTTTAATTATAGCATAAATTATGGTAAGATAAAACAACGAAAGAATATTAATGGAGTGTTCAACATGACAGATACAGAACTGATCCGCAGCGGCGTAATGAAGATCAATTGGGTAAAGGACTTTATGCCCACTTTGGAAGGTATTCGTAAACGATTTGAAGTTGAGAGACCCTTTGAGGGAAAGCGTGTCACCGTTTCCGTACATATGGAAGCCAAGACAGCATACCTGTGCCTTGTGCTCAAAAGCGGCGGCGCGGATGTCAGAGCAACAGGCTGCAATCCACTGTCCACTCAGGACGATGTTGTCGCGGGACTTCAGTCCATGGGTATTCCTGTTTACGCAAAGCATGGCGCTACCAATGAAGAATACGAGGCGCATCTGGTTGAAGCCCTTTCCCATAAACCTCATCTTATCATCGATGACGGTGGCGACCTTGTGGCTCTGCTTACAGGAAGTCATAAGGAGCTGGCTGAAAATCTCATCGGCGGCTGTGAAGAGACCACCACCGGTGTACATCGTCTGAAGTCCAAGGCAGCCGCGGGTACTTTGCCATGGCCTATGATGAATGTCAATGATGCCAAATGCAAGCACTATTACGACAACAAGTACGGTACCGGTCAGTCTGTATGGGACGGTATCATGCATACCACCAATCTGCTTGTGGCAGGCAAGACTGTCGTTATTGCCGGTTACGGTTACTGTGGTCGTGGTGTTGCCATGCGAGCAAAAGGTATGGGCGCCGATGTTGTGGTCACCGAGTGCAACGCAGTAAAGGCTCTGGAAGCCGTTATGGACGGCTACCGTGTTATGACCATGGATGATGCTGCATCCATCGGAGATATCTTTGTGACCACCACAGGCTGCCGTGATATTATCACCCGCAGACACATGGAGAAAATGAAGAACAACGCCTTTTTGAGCAACGCGGGTCATTTCGATGTTGAGATCAACAAGAATGACCTTATGGACCTGAGCGTTGAAAAGTATCAGCGCCGTGAAAATATCGAAGGCTATGTGCTCAAAGACGGACGTACATTGAACCTGCTTGGCGAAGGCAGACTGGTTAACCTTGCTGCCGGCAACGGACACCCCGCCGAGATAATGGATATGAGCTTCTCTGTTCAGGCTCTGGCTATGGAATACCTGCTGAAAAACGGAGAAAGCCTTGCTCCCGGTCTGTATTCCGTACCCGATTCCATAGATGAAGAAGTCTCTGCCGTTAAGCTTGCCGCCATGGGCATCACCATCGACAGCCTGACAAAAGAACAGCAAGAGTATATGGATCAGTAAAGATAATAATAGCAGGGACGATCAGAACGACCGTCCCTGCTTTCTTGTGAACATAGAGTATTCAAATAACGACCTTTTCCCTTTTTATGTTGTACAATGATGTGTTACACAGAGTAAAAGGTAATCGAATAATCATCTATTGACATACGACAATATTCTGCTATAATTTAAATGTTAAACACAATTTGACCTTATCAAGAGTGACGGAGGGAGCGGCCCTGTGAAGTCCGGCAACCTGCCATGCAAGGTGCCAAATCCGACGATGTGCTCAGTGCCATCGAAAGATGAGGATGGATGTAAATTCAAGCTCCGTCCTTGTGGCGGAGCTTTTCCGTATATCTTCTTGATACCAAAGAAAGGAGACGCTGTTTTCAGCAAATACTATGAGCAAAAGAATTTTTACTTCCGAATCTGTTACCGAAGGACATCCCGACAAAGTTTGCGATCAGATCTCTGACGCCGTGCTTGACTCAATTCTTGCCCGGGATCCCATGGCACGTGTTGCCTGCGAAACCATCTGCACCACCGGTATGGTGTTCGTAATGGGTGAGATCTCCACCGAGTGCTATGTGGATATTCCTGCTATCGCCCGTGAGACTATCCGTACCATTGGCTATGATGACCCATCCTATGGCTTTGATTATAAATCCTGCGCAGTTATGAGCGCTATCGACGAGCAGAGCGCTGATATCGCCATGGGTGTTGACGAGTCTCAGGAGATAAAGCAAGGCGCTGTTGATGAAGCTGATCTTATCGGCGCCGGTGATCAGGGCATGATGTTTGGATTTGCCTGTGACGAAACCGAAGAACTTATGCCTGCGCCCATCTCCATGGCTCACAGCCTTACCAGAAAACTTGCGGCAGTTCGTAAATCCGGCGAACTGACCTGGCTCCGTCCCGACGGCAAGAGCCAGGTGACCGTTGAATACGGCGATGACGGCTCTGTTAAAAGAGTTGATGCTATTGTCCTTTCCACACAGCACAGCCCCGATATCGCAACCAAAGAACTGAGAGAAGGTATCATGGATACCGTTATCCTGCCCACCATCGACAGAAAGTATATAGACAAGAATACCAAGTTCTATATCAACCCCACCGGACGCTTTGTTATCGGCGGTCCTGTTGGAGACAGCGGACTTACCGGACGTAAAATAATCGTTGATACTTATGGCGGCTACGCCAGCCATGGCGGCGGCTGCTTCTCCGGCAAAGACCCCACCAAGGTAGACCGCAGTGCCTGCTATATGGCGCGCCACGTTGCCAAGAACATCGTTGCTGCCGGTCTTGCAAAGAAGTGCCAGATACAGGTAGCCTACGCCATCGGCGTTGCCCATCCTGTATCCGTTGAGGTAGAGACCTACGGCACCGGCGTTATGGAAGATGAAAAGCTGGCTCAGCTCATTACCTCTGTATTCGATCTGAGACCCGCAAAGATCATTGAGTACCTTGACCTTCGTCGTCCCATCTATCGTCAGACCGCAGCTTACGGTCATTTCGGCAGGACCGATATTGATTTGAGCTGGGAAAAGACCAACATGGTCGATGTTCTTAAAGCTGAGGTAAAGTAATGGAAAAAATCACTGTAATGGGCTGCGGCTATATCGGACTTCCCACAGCCGTGACCTTCGCTCAGGCGGGATATACTGTCTGTGGTGTTGATGTCAGCGAAGAAAAGATCAGTATTCTGTCATCCGGCAGAGCATATTTTGATGAGCCCGGTCTTAACGAAGCGCTGAAGGATGCGATGGATAGGGGACTGCTGTCCTTTTCTACCGAGCCTCAGCCGGCAGATGTGTTCATAATTTCAGTGCCCACGCCCTGTGTACCTACCCACGATGGCAAGTCCGGCTGCCAGCTTGACTATGTTCGTTCCGCTGCGCAGATGGTTGGCACCGTGGTCAAAGAGGGAAACCTCGTTGTGCTTGAATCAACCTCTCCTCCGGGAACCACAAGAGAGGTAGAGGATATCGTGTCTTCCGTAAGCGGTCTGGACAAAGACAGCTTTATGACTGCTCACTGCCCTGAACGTGTTATTCCCGGCAATATGCTCAAAGAGCTGCGGGAGAACGACAGGATCATCGGCTCCAGAAAACCCGAGACTGCTGAATATGCCAAGCGCATCTATCAGCCCATCCTTACAAAAGGCGATATCAAGACAACTGACGATCTTACAGCCGAGCTTTGCAAGCTGGCAGAGAACACTTATCGCGATATCAATATTGCTTTCGCCAACGAGCTGAGTCAGGTATGTGACAAGCTTGGGATCGATGTGTTTGGTCTTATAAAGCTCACCAACTGCCATCCGAGAGTTAATGTCCACAGCCCCGGCGTCGGCGTCGGCGGTCACTGCATTCCCGTTGTGCCATGGTTCATCCATGAAAAGTTTGAAGACGACACCAACCTCATCCTTCAGTCCAGAATAATTAACGACAACCGCCCCAATTGGGTGGCAGACAAGGTGGCTCAGTTCATAGCTCCTCCTGCAACGGTAGCTGTTTTGGGCATGACATACAAAAACGACACCGACGACTTGCGTGACAGTGCCGCTGTTGTATTTGCAAACATCCTTAAAGAGCGTGGATACAACGTTATCTGCTGCGAACCCAATGCCAAAGGCAACGTATTTGAGTACGAAAACCTGCCCTTGGAAGAAGCTCTTGAGAAAGCTTCCTTCGCCGTCATTGCCCTTGCTCATAAGGAATTTGTGGCTGCAAAGGAAAAGATCGCTTCTGTTCCCCATTACGACTGTGTTGGGCTTTTGAGTTAACATAATATTCCTTAAAGGCGCATATCGTATCCGTGATGTTTACTATGTATGACTCCGGATATTTTGGCAGCTTGCCTGCCAGCGGCCACATATGGCACAGTATGATCTCTTCTTCACGGGCTGTCAGCTCAAAGCTTTTTCTTGCATGAGCCAGTGCATTTCCCGGATGGACCTTCAAATGCTCAATTATTTTGCCGTGTCCGTTACAGTATAGGTAAAAATCGTGAAGCATGGCGCCTCGCGCGGCTTCGCGGCTGTTCAGCCTGAAAAACGAAGCAATGTAAAAGCTTGCTTTTGCTACCTTTATGCAGTGGTCAAACCGTGAGCTTCCGCCGTGATGAGAAAAGTCTTTCAGTTTTTGATACTCATCGTTTGATATTATATCTTTTATTGCGCTTTCAAACGTCAGCCGCTGCATTTGCAGTTTTGCCTGAAAATAACCCAAACAGAACACCTCCGACAATAGTTAACATAATTATGTTAGCTTTTGCCGGAGGTTTTTTCAATGGTAAGTGATTCCAATTCTTCAAGCCCCATTGTCAGGTTTAAAAACTCCAATAGAGCGTTGGCGGTCATGTTCTTTGGCAGAGAGAGCTTTTTCTGCAATTCTTCTCGTTTGGCGGTGCTGCCCGGTCCTGAAAGCCCAAGACGGAGAAAATCTGCCTTGGTTATAGGTGTGACGTTATGGTCAGAATGAGGTTCGTCTTCAAAGGTTGCTCCGGCGTTTTCAAGAGCTGTCAGCAGCACTTCGGGAGTCATACCTTCAACACCCAGCTTGCCTTCCTTGCCGCCGTGAGCCTTGCGCTTTTCCTTACCGTAAATATCGGGGATGTAAGCCTGCTTTATTTTGTCTTTAGGCAGGCTGCCTTTCAGATAATTGCGTATAACAAAGCCTGCACCGTCACCATCGGTAAGGATTATTAGACCACGTTTTTCCGCCAAAGTGCGCAGCAGAGCAAGCTTTTCGGCGTTGTTGAATATGCCGAAACCTGATGTTTCGATAATGGTGGCATCAACCAGCTGTTTCAGCGCGTTTTTGTCGTATCTGCCTTCCACTACTATTACTTCTTTTATTCTTCTCATTTTCCGGCAAGCTCCAGTATCAGCATTTCCAGCTGCAGCTGCTTGTCGTAGCCGGTGGATTTCATTTTGAGATCGGTCTCAGCGCACAGCTTCAGGGCTTTTTGGCACCATTGCTTGGTGAACCGTTTTGAGGCGCTGATACGCAGTTTTGTGGCATAAGGCGAAAGCCCCCACAGCTTTTGCAGATATTGGGCATCTTTTCCGGAATCCAGCGCCAGTTTGGCAGTGTACAGCTGGCGCAGCTGACCGCCCAGCACAGACAGAAGGGAAATAGGCTCTTCCTTTTTCTCGCATAGAGTGTGCAGCTTTGAAAGCGCATCGCTGAACCGCTTTTCCGCAATGGCGTTTGTCATGTCAAATACAACGGCTTCAACGGTAGGCTCCACCAGCTCGTCTATGTGCGCTCTGCTTACATCCTGCTGAGTAAAGGCAGCCAGCTTTTCTATCTCCTGATTAAGACTTGTCATAAGACCATCGGAGATATCCACCAGATAGGAAGCGTCTGCCCGGCTTATCTCACGTCCAAGAGATTTAAATTTCTTTATAGTCCAGGCGGTCAGATCAGAAGCAGGCTGAGGGTCAAAGGAAACACATACGCCGTATTTATCCACAGCAGCAGTAAGTTTTTTCAGTCTGCCATCAGTTTTATACGGGATGGTGTCGTAAACAAACACGAGACATACATAGTCCGGCAGGTCTTCGATCATCTCCACAAAACGGTTTCTGTCGGACTCGTTTTGACCAAAGATATCATAGTCGCTTACAAGTACCATGGAACGATCGCTCATCATGGGGTATGTGTCTATGGCAAGAGACAGCGCTTCAAGGTCGAGTGACGAGCCGTTAAAGTCGTGGTAATTGAAAGCTTCGCACACACCTTCAACCAGCTGCTTATGCAGCTGACTGACGCAAAACTCACGAAGGTAGCTTTCCTCGCCGCAGAAGATATAAAATTGTCCTATGTTGCCGCTGTCCAAAGCGGCTTTCATGAATTTATAATCTTTTCCGGTTGATTTTGCCATGTATATACCTATTTTCTTATCGTAATATTTCCCGATTCATCGGTACGCATAACTGCAACACCTAAAGCTTCGAGCTTGTATAGTGTTTCTTCAGCTGGATGACCGTATGAGTTGTAGCCTACTGATATAACAGCGGTTTCGGGATCGACGTTTTTCAGCAGTTTTTCTCCTGTGGAACGCTTTGAGCCGTGGTGACCTGCCACCAAAACTTCAACATCGGGCAGGTCATGAGTTGCAAGGAGAAGGTTTTCCAGCGTTTCATCCATATCTGCTGTAATGAGTATATCATAATTCTCGTGAGAAATCACCATGCTTAAGCATTGTTCGTTGGCGGTTTCACCGCCCAACGGACCAAAAATCTCAACAGACGAACTGCCGAAATCGATAAAGGCATCGTTGTTCAGAATGATAATTTCGCAGTTGTTGGCTTTTGCCGTTTGGAGTATTTCATATCGCAGACCTGTCTCATCGTTAACATCCGGAATGACTACGGTGCCAACATCAAAGCTGTTTATTACGTCTGGGATGTACTGAGCATGGTCGGAATGAAAATGAGTAACGATAAGCATATCTATCACATCGGAGCCGTTGGAGCTCAGATAAGTTGCCAAAGCATCGTTAGGCGTTTTTGTACCGCCGCAATCAACAACAATAGTTTCACCTCTGGAGCTCGCGACAAGACATTGTCCCTGCCCAACGTCCAGTGCGGTAAAGGTGAGATCGGCTCCGGTGACATACATTCGGTTTGCAAGAAATGCTGCCGCAAAGGTAACAAGGCAGCAAACTATTTGAATAAACGGTCTTTTGTTTTTAAATACCACAGAGAAGACTATTACCGCATAAACAAATACAAGCCATACCTTATAGGCAAAGAAATCAGAAGAAACGGTCGCAAAGGGAATTTCACTCAGTAATTGAACGATCCATCTGATATAGTGGATCAAAACCGTGGGGACAAACGCGCATATGGAGCCCACTCCAAAGGATAGAAAGGATACGGGCAGACAGAGCATTCCGGTTACGAAACACAGGCTGAACGCCCAAAGAGCCAGAAGATTGGACAGGGGGGATATGACGCAAATAACGCCATAGTTAAGCACCAGAATGGGCACAGACGGGACAAGGACACCAAAGCTGCTGCAAAGGGAGCTTTTTATAAAATTAAGCACATAATGTCCTGCCTTGGTGGAGCATATTCCGGTGCTTGACAGATATACCACAGGTCTTGTTGAAGAGAGCCAATTGTAAATGGACGGCGAAAACAACGAGATACCGATGCAGCAGGCAAAGCTCAGCTGTAAAGCAAGGTTGGCTATCGAATGAGGATTGATAACAAGCAGCAGCAGTAAGGCTAAGGAAATGTTGGTCAGACCATCGCTGTCGCGGTAAAAAAGCGGAGCGGTAATGACCATTATGTACATCATCGACGCTCTGCACACGGAAGGAGTAAAGCCGCTCATAGCAGAAAAGAACAGTATAACGGGGACGGCTATGGCTGCGGTGAGTCTTCTGCGTCTTGCGAGAAGTGAGATGATACTGACAAGGAAGCCTATGTGAAGACCGGAGATAACAAAAACATGAGTAAGTCCGGTACGCTGCATTTGCAGTGTGAATTCATCTGAAACATACTGGTCTTTCCCCAAAAGCAAAGCCTTCATAAAGCTGCTTTCAAATTCAGGATACAGCTTATCCAGCATGTTCTCAAAGATTTTGGACAGCCTGGCAGGATAATAGACAAGAGGAAGCTTATCAGGATGAAGGACATTTGGTTCATCAAGCACAGCAGCTTTCAGTGTGTATCCGTTTGCGGCGTAATATAAAGTGTGTTCTCCATACAAGGTGTCTGCCAGAGTAAGTTCGGCATTTGCGCTGATGGTGTCACCGGGGGTAAGCTCCAGAGAGCTTGCATAAAAGTACAGCAGAGATTTGTAACTCTTTCCGTCTATGACAACGTTGGCTTGAGCTCGGGTGCCGTACTCATAAACATCGCTGTAATCGGTTATCTCAGCGGAAATGCGCATGGTTTTACCGTCGTACTGTTCAGCAGGCAGGCGAAAAAGCGCATTATAGCCGCTGAACCAAGTAAGACCAATAGCCGCGCCCAGCAGAATGATCGTCAGCCGTTTTCCAAGGTCATTTTTAAGTATGGTTCCAACGCAGGACAATGCCGCAAGACCCGCTGCCATATACAAAACATATTCAGTTGGAAGAAAATACACAGCCGATAACACAGCTGCCGCATATGAAAAGGCGAAGGTAGCGAGTTTTCGCATAATTATCTGTCCCTGCTATACATGCTTAAGGAGTTGCCACAGATGTTTGCGTGGCAACTCCTTTGATGATGGTTAATTGAATTCGCCAAGCTGCCTTCCGCCGAGCACATGGAAGTGAAGGTGGAAAACGCTTTGACCTGCGGTTTCGCCGCAATTGGATACTACACGGTATTCTTCGATGCCCTGATCTTTAGCGATCTGGGGAATAACGGAGAAGATATGACCCACAACAGAGCAGTTATCGGCAGTAACATCAGATACGGAATTCAAATGTACCTTGGGGATAACGAGAATGTGAACAGGAGCCATGGGAGCTATGTCTTTAAAGGCGTAGCACAGCTCGTCTTCATACACCTTATCGGAAGGAATGTCTCCGTTGATTATTTTGCAAAACAGACAATCAGACATGATAGGTCTCCTTATTTCTTGATGTGTTCTTCAACAAAGTTGTCAACTATGGCAAGAGCGTTGTCGAGCATGATAACATCTTTGCCGCCGCCCATGGCGCTTTCGGGCTTACCACCGCCGCTGCCGCCGCAGATTTTGGTAACAGCCTTGATGATATCGCCTGCGCGGATGCCGGAGGCTACAGCCTGCTTGCCGCAAACAGCGTTAAAGGTGATCTTACCATCGGATACAGTGGAAAGGACCGCAACAACGTTTTCGTCCTTGTCGCGCATAAGGTCGCCCATCTTGCGCAGAGCGTCGCCGTCCATGTTCTGAAGAGTGGCGGTGACAACGTTGAGACCGGCTATCTTCTTGGCAGCAAACAGGAAACGTTCGGCGTCAGACATAAGCAGCTTGGCCTGCATCTTGTCTGCGCTCTGGCGAAGCTCTTTCATTTCAGCCATAAAGGACTCAGCCTTGCGGGCGAGTTCATCGGGGCTGGTCTTGAGGGTATCTGCTATCTTGCGGATATAACGTATACGGTCTTCGTTCTGCTTCAGGTAAGCCTTGCCGGTAACGGCTTCGATACGGCGAACACCCGCAGCAACGGAGAATTCGGAAACGATACGGAAGGGACCTGCTTTGGCAGTGTTGTCAAGATGAGTACCGCCGCAAAGCTCGATAGACTTGTCGCCCATCTTAACGACGCGGACGATATCGCCGTACTTTTCTCCAAACAGTGCCATTGCACCCATTGCGCGGGCTTCATCGATAGGCATTTCGGCTATGGTAACTTCCATGCCGTCGAGAATGTATTCGTTTACAAGATCTGTGATCTGTTCCAGTTCTTCGGAAGTGATAGCCGAGAAGTGGGTAAAGTCGAAACGCAGATGGTCAGGCTCAACAAGGGAACCGGCCTGTTCAACATGGGTGCCAAGAACTTCGCGCAGAGCTTTCTGCAGCAGGTGAGTGGTGCTGTGGGCACGCATGGTGGCTTTACGACGCTCAATATCTATTTCCGCGGTAACAACAGCGTCAGCGTTGAGCTCGCCTTCAAGGATCTCACCAACGTGGAGATACTTGCCGTCGCCGGTTTTCTGAACATTGGTGACTTCGATCTTCAGACCGTTGGCGGTGATGAGACCATGGTCAGCCACCTGACCGCCGCTTTCGGCATAGAAAGGAGTTTTATCAAGGACGATAGTGACTTCCTCGCCTGCGTAAGCAGTGGCGCGAAGCTCGCCTTCAACAGCGATAGCGATGACCTTGACTCCCTCTTCCCTGAAGGAAGTGTAGCCGGTAAACTCGGTGGTGATGGACTTGTCCAGACCAAGATCGGTGGAAGCCCATGCCAGATCACCAAGGGCTGCACGGGCAGCTCTGGCGCGTTCCTTCTGCTCCTGCATCAGCTGAGCGAAGCTTTCCTGATCCACAGTCATGCCTTCTTCTTCGGCTATTTCGATGGTCAGGTCGATGGGGAAACCGTAAGTGTCGTAAAGACGGAAAGCGTCGGAACCGGAAAATACGGTCTCGCCCTTTGCCTTGTGTTCTGCCATGAGGTCAGAAAGGATCTTCATGCCGCCGTCGATGGTCTTGGCAAAGCTTTCCTCTTCCATGGTGATAACTCTTGTGATGTAGTCCTGCTTTTCAACAAGCTCAGGGTAAGCGTTGCTGTTTTCGCCGATAACGGTGGCGCAGACCTTATACAGGAAAGGCTCGTTTACGCCAAGGAGCTTACCATGACGGGC
>CAZIPP010000036.1:0-13641 GCA_964541215.1 uncultured Oscillospiraceae bacterium | reverse complement strand
CGCTACCTCCACCTTGGCAAGGTGGCGCTCTACCGGATGAGCTACGCCCGCATCAGCAGGCATTATTATATCAAAAATCTCAAATTTGTCAAGCATAATTTTCGACTTTTTTATCCCTGCATTTTTTCCTTGTGTCTGCTATTGAGGGATCTGACTTCTGCCGCCAGCAGGCAGTAAATTTTCAATGGACATTCTGCCTTCGCAGGCAGGATATACCTCATCATTCCAGCGGTAATTGGTCATATCCTCATCAGTGAGCAGGTATCCCTGATAGTTTCTGTCCATTATTGCCGCAGTGCAGTCCACATGGTAATACTCACCGTTTATCTCAATTATATTCCACGCATAGTCATAACCGGAGTTTCTTCCCCTGACTACCATACATTCTATATCCATGCTCCTGCACAGCAGATAGTATGCCTTGGCCATACCTTCGGAAAGCGCTTTACCATTGACCAGCGCATCATATGCGGTATCAGTCATATCCTTCTGACTGATGTCGCCCTCACTGAGCATTTCATAGGCTTCCCAGTCGAACTGGGTATAGTCCACTATCTTGCGATACAGCCGATATGCTTTCATCTCATCCGCGGCTTCCTGCTGGATGCCTCCTGTGTTCTGTTCAATGCGTTTGAGCAGCTCCTGCCTCATATTGGCAAGGGTCTCTTCATCGCTGTTGTATTGGACTTCAAGCTCCACTATACGCTGTACACCGCTTTCAGGATACAGCGACACGGATATCTTCGGATCGCCAAACTCCAGCGTTGGATCCTGCGCACACAGCTCTTCCACCAGCTGATCGTAATCCTTGTCATCATAATAGGAAAAACGGTAAATGGCCTTAGTTTCAAACTGCTGCAGCAGCTGGGTAAGCTGCGCTTTAAGGTCACTGTCTCCGCCTATTCGAACAATGCTGTCGATATCTTCCTGCGTTCTGCGGTATGTGATATACAGATGCAGCTCGTAATAAGACACGATACGGCTGTAATCATGGGTCAGATAGTCAATGGCAAATGCTCCAAGAGGGTCGTTCCTTGCCACCTCATAGGCTGCGTCCGCAAGGTCTTCGGTAACATTGCCTTCATAATTGTTGGTGCGTATAACACCGTATTCCAAGCCGGACTCCACAAGACTCAATATGGCATTTTTCAAACCTGCATAGTTTTCCACCGTCAGAACATCAGACTGGTCATCTTCCACATACTGTTCATTGTGAGGCTCGATGACCACATAGTCTTTTTCCAGCATGACGGAACAGCCGCTGAGCAGCATCGACATCAGCAGCAAAACGGTAATGAGCTTTTTCACGGCTGTTCCTCCTTTTTTACAGCAGACTGGTTTGCTTTTCTTCCTTGTCCTCGTCTTTAAGCAGCGCACCGGCAGCGGGAATGTTTCTTGCACGGTAACGGGCAGCATTGGTTATTGAAGATTCTTCCAGAACCTTTACATCGCACAGCCTGTACTTGGGTTTTATGGTCATAACGTTTACGCCCTGAGCGGTTCTTGTTGTCTTGGGCGCCATTAATGCGGTATTGAAGATCAGCGCTCTGCCTTCGGTGGTATACAGCACCAGCTGGACATCTTCTGTTATATGCTTTACCGCTGCCAGCGGTGACTTGTCGCTGTATGCGCCCGTGAGTTTTCTGCGATTGGACTTGGTATCGTAGGCAGAAAGCTCAACTCTTGCGGCTTTACCGTTTTCGAAGAAGAATATCAGGCTGCCTTTTCCATCTCCCGGCAGACACATAAACACCACGTTTTCGCCCTCGTCCATAGACAGCTTTGAAGGCAGATAATCACCCAGAACGGATGCCTTTGTATCATCAAAATCATAGGCATGAGCCTTATATACCTGCTGGCAGTTGGTGAAGAACAGCAGCTCAGCGGTGTTAGTGGACTCAAAGCTCTGGCTCAGCTCGTCGCCTTCCTTGAACTTCTGGTCTCCGCCCATTCGCAAAGACAGTGGCGTTATCTTTTTGAAGTATCCCTCTTTGGACAGGAAGAGGTTTACCGCGTAATCGTCTATCTGCTTTTCTTCCTTGATAACAGGGATCTCTTCATCGTAGATTATCTCAGTCTTTCTGTCTGTGCCGTACTTTTTCTGCACCGATTCCAGTTCCCTGATGATAAGCGCCATAACACGCTTTTTGGTTTTCAGCGTATCTTCAAGGTCTGCTATCTCTTTTTCAAGGTCGGCAGTTTCATCTACCCGTTTGAGAATATATTCACGGTTGATATTGCGAAGTTTGATCTCGGCGATATACTCTGCCTGTATCTCATCGATGCCAAAGCCTATCATAAGATTGGGCACGACCTCTGCTTCGGTTTCAGTTTCCCTTATGATACGGATGGCTTTATCAATATCAAGCAGTATCTTTTTCAGACCAAGCAGCAGGTGGAGCTTGGCTTTTTTCTGGTTCAGGGTGTGGAAAATTCGACGGCGGACACACTCGTAACGCCATGCTGTCCACTCTTCCAGTATCTCACGAATCCCCATGACCTTGGGCATACCGCCTACAAGAATATTAAAGTTGCAGGGGAAGCTGTCCATCAACGGAGTATGGACAAACAGCTTCTGCATAAGCTTATCGGGGTCAACGCCTCTTTTAAGGTCTATGGTGATTTTAAGACCTCCAAGGTCTGTTTCGTCACGCATGTCGGCAATTTCCTTTACCTTGCCCTCTTTGAAAAGCTTTGTAACTTTATCCAGTATGGCTTCCACGGTGGTGGTGTATGGGATCTCATATATCTCGATAAGGTTGCCTTCCTTCACATAGCGCCACTTTGCCTTGAGTTTGAAAGAGCCGCGACCTGTCTCGTAAATATTGCTTATCTCCTGCTCGTTGTATATCAGCTGCCCACCTGTGGGAAAATCGGGAGCCAGCAAGGTTGACATAATATCATGTTCAGGATCCTTGATGTACTCAACGGTGGTTTTGCATACCTCTGCCAGATTGAAACCGCAGATGTTGCTTGCCATGCCAACGGCGATACCGGTGTTGTTGGCTACCAGCACATTGGGAAAGGTGGTAGGCAGCAGTGACGGCTCTTTCATTGTGTTGTCGTAGTTGTCTGTGAAATCCACAGTATCGGAATCTATGTCCCGGAAAAGCTCCTGACAGATAGATTCCAGCTTAGCCTCAGTATAGCGGGAAGCAGCGTATGCCATGTCACGGGAATAGACCTTGCCAAAGTTGCCCTTAGAGTCCACAAAGGGATGCAGCAAAGCTTCACAGCCTCTGGAAAGACGCACCATAGTCTCATATATGGCGCTGTCGCCATGGGGATTCAGGCGCATGGTCTGACCAACTATATTGGCAGACTTGGTCCTGCCGCCATTCAGAAGCCCCATCTTGTACATGGTATACAGAAGCTTACGGTGAGAGGGCTTGAAGCCGTCTATCTCAGGGATGGCACGGGAAACGATGACACTCATGGCGTAAGGCATATAGTTGGTCTCAAGAGTATCGGTTATATTCTGTTGTATGACCTCGGCGTGGAGACCTTCCACGCCTTCAACGTTCTTTTTCTTTGGTGCTTCGGTGTTTTTCTTCTTAGCCATTTTTACCTCAAGCGTCAGGAAATGTCTGCCATTTCCATGTATTTATAGCCATTTTCAGCAATATGGTTCTTTCTGCCGGCCAGATTATCCCCCAGCAGCAGATCAAAATACATGCTGGTCTGTTCGGCATCGGTGGGCATTACCTTGATCAGACGGCGAGTCTCGGGGTTCATGGTGGTCATCCACATCATTTCAGGATCGTTTTCACCAAGACCTTTGGAGCGGGATACGGTAACTTTTTTCCCCTCCAGTTTGGCAAGGATAGCATCCTTCTCGGCATCGGTATAGGCAAACCACGTTTTGTCCTTGCAGTTTATCTCAAACAGCGGCGTTTCCGCGATATACACATAACCCTTTTCTATCAGGCTGGGAACCAGACGGTACAGCATGGTAAGTATAAGCGTCCGTATCTGGTAGCCGTCAACATCAGCGTCGGTGCAGATGACGACCTTGCTCCAGCGCAGATCATCAATATTGAACGTGGAAAGCTCCTTGTTCTTCTTTCCGCCCAGTTCGACCCCGCAGCCAAGAACACGGATAAGATCGGTGATTATCTCGGATTTGAATATTTTATCGTAATCCGCTTTCAGGCAGTTGAGTATCTTGCCGCGAACGGGCATTATCCCCTGAAACTCAGCGTCACGGCTCAGCTTTACGGAGCCCAGTGCGGAGTCGCCCTCCACGATGTATATTTCACGCTTTGCAACGTCCTTGCTGCGGCAGTCTACAAACTTTTCCACACGGTTTGCCATATCAAGTCCGCCGGAAAGCTTCTTTTTAATGTTCAGGCGCTGCTTTTCCGCACTTTCACGGGAGCGCTTGTTCACCAACACCTGATCGGCAATTTTATCCGCGTCAGCCTTGTTTTCGATGAAGTATATCTGAAGCTGGTTTTTCAGGAAGTCTGTCATGGCCTCCTGAATGAACTTGTTGTTAATTGCCTTTTTGGTCTGGTTCTCGTAGGATGTCTGGGTGGAAAAGCAGTTGGTGACCAGAATAAGGCAGTCTGCCACATCGGCAAAGGTTATTTTGCTTTCATTCTTTGTATACTTGCCCGCCTGCTTGATATATGCGTCTATCGCTGACACAAAGGCGCTTCGCACAGCCTTATCGGGCGCTCCGCCATATTCAAGCCATGATGAGTTGTGGTAATACTCTATACGGTTCACTGTGCGTGAGAAACAGCAGGCAGCGGAAAGGCGCACCTTATATTCCGGCTTGTCCTCACGGTCACGTCCGCGGCGTTCAGACTCCCAGAACCGGGTGGAGGTCAGTGCTTCCAGCCCTGCTATCTCGTTAACGTAGTCCACGATGCCGTTATCATATTTAAATATGGTAGTTTCAAATCTGCCGGGGATAGTCTCATTGCGCAGTTTAAAGGTCAGACCGGCGTTTACCACCGCCTGACGGCGCAGAACATCGTTATAGTATTCCAGAGGTACATCGATATCGGTAAACACCTGGATATCCGGCTTCCAGCGGAAGCAGGAGCCTGTCTTTTTCCTGTCCGCAGGTTCATCCTTCAAACCGCCAATGTTTTCGCCATGTTCAAAATGCAGGGTATATTTTTTACCGTCACGACGGATGACAGCGTCAAAATACTCGGAAGAATACTGAGTGGCGCAGGAACCAAGACCATTGAGTCCCAAAGAAAACTCATAGTTCTCACCCTCGTCGTTGGCGTATTTGCCGCCGGCATAAAGCTCGCAAAAAACCAGCTCCCAGTTATATCGACCTTCAGCTTTATTGTAGTCCACCGGGCATCCTCTGCCGAAATCCTCAACTTCTATGGACTTGTCCAAATAACGGGTCACGATTATCTCATTGCCGTAACCCTCCCTGGCCTCGTCGATAGCGTTGGACAGTATTTCAAATACAGCATGCTGGCAGCCTTCCAGCCCATCTGAGCCGAATATGACCGCAGGACGCTTTCGAACTCTGTCCGCCCCTTTCAGCGAGGATATGCTTTCATTATCGTAAGTGCGTTTGGACACGCTCATCTAAAAATTCCTCTCTTGTCGAAACACAACATTTTGTGGGTGAATAGGCATACCACCCCAATTTACATGGTAAGTATAACCTTTTGTGATTTTTCTGTCAAGTATGGCAAAAAGACCGGTTACACCTGATGGTATATCCGGTCTTCCGCCGCGTCTGCCACTTTTTATCTGTGAGACACACTTGACACAGTTCTTCGCATATTCCGCAACGACAATTGCGGTTTTATATGCGTCCCCGGACCTTTCGCCCTTTTCGACACCGATGTTATCGGCTCTTAGTCTCGGCAATGAATATATATGCCTTCCAACTATCGGGCACCGGTCTTGGGACTTTTTCTGTGTCCGAGCTTAGTATGAGCAGCAACGCCGGAATGATACTGGGAACTTTTTGAAACAAAAACGAGTTTTGTGGTTCATGCCGTGCTTGTTTAAATTACTTGCCTTAGCTGTTGTTTATATGGTACAATGCTTTATAATAAACAATCAACCTAGGAGGATGAAAAATGGTCCCCGTAACACGTATGTCCAGCAACTTTATGGAGCGTCTTGACGCCGTTGCTGCCAGACTCCCTGATAAGCCTGCATTTGTCAGTGAAAACGGCACTATTACCTTTTCTCAGCTGCGTGAGCAGTCCATGGCCGTGGGCACTTTCCTCACCGGTGTTATCAAGCCCCGTCAGCCCGTTGCCGTACTTATGGAAAGAAACATATGGGCTCCTGCCGGTATTCTCGGCGTTGTTCAGGCCGGAGGCATCACCGCTCCTCTGGATGCCAGCATGCCCGCTGAGCGTATGCTGAAAGTATTCGAGACCCTGAACCCCGCCTGTATAATCATCGACCATACCGCAGATAAGACTGTGGAAGGTCTGAAGGGTCATGTGGACTGCCCCATATACTACTACGACGATATTTGCAGCACCGAAATCGACGAAGCTGCTATTGCCATTATTCGCGATACCGTTGGTCTGACTGACCCGGCCATGCTTTATTATACCAGTGGCTCTACCGGGATCCCCAAGGGCGCTGTATATACTCACAGAGGTCTGCTCAGCTATGTCGACAGAGCCAGCGACTATACCGATGTTGTTAACGAAGACTGCATCTGCGGCAATCAGGCTCCCTTCTTCTATGCCAATTCCCTTAACGACCTGTGGCTGCCTGTTGCCTGCGGCTATACCGTTCGCATCATCCCCAACCAGATCTTCCTGTTCCCCGAGGCTTTTGTAAACTACGTCAACGAATACGGAATATCTACCATGATAATGACTCCCATGAACTATATCTACATCGCTGATGGCGGCGTTCTTACTCCCGGCTGCATGCCCGGCGTCAAGAGCGTTTACATGAGCGGCGAGGTCGTTCCCGTTGACAAGATGAAGCTTTGGGCAGAAGCCTGCAACAACGCTCAGTGCTGGAACATTTACGGCGCCACCGAATTCCCCTATACCGCTCAGTATTGCTTCCAGCCTGACGAATGCAAAGACGGCGAGCTGGTTCCTGTGGGCTACAATATTCGTGACTCCCGCGTCCTTATCCTTGATGAAAACGGCGATATGGCAGTCACCGGCGAAGTTGGCGATGTTTATGCCACCTCTCCCTGGCGTACTGCCGGTTATTACCGCAACAAGGAGCTTACTCTTTCCTGCTATATCCGCGACCCGCTGGGAGAAGGCGTTGATACCATTTTCTTCAAAACCGGTGACCTTGGCTGGATAGACGAAAAAGGACGTCTTGTTATCCGTGGACGTAAAGACACCCAGATAAAGCATCGCGGCTACCGCATGGATATCGGTGAAGTCAACACCGCTCTGGTGGGTATCGAAGGCTGGCAGAACGGATGCTGCCTGTTCAGCGAAGAAGAAGACCTTATTTACTGCTTCTGGACAGGTTCTCTGACAGAAGCCGATGTTAAAGCCGGTCTGTCGGTAAAGATCGACAAGTACATGCTTCCCAATGTTTATGTCCATCTGGACGAGCTGCCCAGAACCTCCTCGGGCAAGCTGGACAGAGTTACTCTGAAAGAGAAATACTTTGGACAGGGACTGAAATAACCCCAACGCTGTCATTTGAACAATGCCTTTGGCGCTTGTTCAAATGACAGCATTTTATATTCTTCTTTAATATTTCCCGGTTATGTGCTATAATTTTAACTAATGAAACATTGAAACCTTTGGAGGCTTGATTATGGTCCCTTCTACCCGCATACCCGGAAACTATCTTGATCTTATGGACGATACCGCCGCACGGCTGCCGGACAAGCCTGCTTTTATAAGCGAGACCAGCACGCTGACCTTTTCTCAGCTGCGGGAAAGATCCATGGCTGTGGGCACATTTTTACAAGGTGTGATAAAACCCCGTCAGCCGGTGGCTGTTCTGATGGCACGAGATGTCTGGGCTGTTACCGCCATTATCGGCGTTGTTCAGGCCGGCGGCATTTCCGCGCCTCTCGACCCCGCAATGCCCGCTGAGCGGCTTTTAAAGGTTTTTGAAACTCTTGACCCCGCCTGCCTTTTGGTAGACAGCAGCGCAAAAAAAGCCGTTGAAGGTCTTGAGGGAAAAATAGATCGTCCCATATATTATTATGATGATATCGCCAACACAGAAATAGACGAAGACAGGATATATGCCATCCGTGAAACCATTGGTCTGACTGACCCTGTCGTCATCTACTATACCAGCGGCTCCACCGGCATCCCCAAGGGCGTTGTCCACACTCACTGGAGCATAATATCATACACAGAGCGTGTAATGACCTATACCAACGTTCAGAACGAAGACACCATTTGCGGCAATCAGGCCCCCTTCTTCTATGTCAACGCCATTCATGACCTGTGGCTGCCCATCAACTGCGGCAACACCGTTGTTATCATCCCCAACGAGATCTTCCTTTTCCCCGAGGCATTTCTGAAATACATGAATGACAAAAAAATCACCGTCATTCTGATGACGCCGCTGAATTATATCTATATTGCTGACGCGGGAGTGCTTTCTCCGGGCTGTCTGCCTTATCTCGAGGGCGTATACCTTATTGGCGAGGTCGTCCCGGCAGACAAGATGAAGGTCTGGGTAGAAGCCTGCTGCAATGCCCGCTGCTGGAACTTCTATGGCTCCACAGAAGCTCCCTACATTTCCCTTTATGAGTTCGGTATCCCCGGCAAAGATGATTTCGGAGCCGGTAAGATAGTTCCTTCAGGCGTTCCTCTGCGCACTGTTCGTATTCTTCTGATCGATGAAAACGGCAACGAAGCACAGCCCGGTCAGACCGGAGACATTTACGTTACCGCTCCATGGATAAGCTCAGGTTATTACAACAACATTGAGCTTACCAACGAAAAGTTTATACGCGATCCTCTTGGCGAAGGCTGGACCAGTATTTACTTTAAATCCGGTGACTGGGGATATTTCAACGAAGAAGGTGACCTTATCGTCATTGGACGCAGAGACACCCAGATAAAGCACCGCGGCTTCCGCATGGATGTGGGTGAAGTCAACACCGCGCTGCTGGGCGTCGAAGGCTGGCAGAACGGCTGTGTGCTGTTCAGCGAAACGGAAGACCTGCTGTACTGCTTCTGGGTCGGACCTCTTACCGAAAGGGATCTGAAAGTCGCCCTCAGCAAAAAGATAGAAAGATACATGATGCCCAACGTATATATCCATCTGGACGAGCTGCCCCGCACCTCTTCCGGCAAGATGGACAGAATGTTCCTGAAGGAAACGTATTTCGGCATGGGCATGAAATAAGAAAAAGTGGACTGCAAAGTCCACTTTTTCAATTAATAATTAACAGTTAAGAATTAATAATTGTTGTTTTAAACTGACGAATTTGAAGACACGATCAACCAGATCGCAGTCGATGTTTCCTGCGGAATCACTGTTTTCTCTGCGCACAACGTAACATATAAACAAACGCCGTGAGGTCATTTACCTCACGGCGCTATTAATTATTAATTGTTATTTACACTTATTTATCATGATATTTCTCACATGCTCGGGCTGGAGCAGCAGAGGCTTGTTGGCTCTGGTCATCACAGCGACTTCCTCACTAAAGGCTTCTTTATCGTTATTGTAAGAATTCCAGAGGAAACGGGCATGGTCGGTAACAGGTATGACCTCATCACCGCGTTCGATGCCTTCAAGAATCTCACGGGCAGCGTCGTCGGGAGTGATGCCTCCGTCGGGAGTCATGCCGCCGAAAATGGCAGTATTGACGGTAGATGGGCAGGCCGTATAAAGCTTGACGCCGCACTCCATCCAGTTGAGCTCTTCGCGCAGACAGGTGGTAAAACCAAGGACTGCATACTTGCTGGCGTTGTATATGGGACGCCATGCAAGAGGAGTGAAGGAGGCTATGGAACCAAGGTTAAGAATATGACCGCCGCCGTCTCTGACCATATAGGGCAAAACTGCCTGACAACCGTGGACAACGCCCATAACATTTATATCTATCACCCGGCGCATATCGGCTTCCTCAAGCTGGGTAAAGATACCCGCGCAGGCTACGCCTGCGTTATTGGCAAGGAATCCGATGGGACCTGCGGCAGCAACTTCGGCAGCAAGGTCAGCGAAAGCAACGTTATCCGTAACGTCCAGCACACGGTACTCAACTTTTCCGGGATACTGCCGGGAAAGCTCGTCAGCCTTTTCCTTCAGATTGGTCTCATTGACGTCTGCCATCCACACAGTGGCGCCCTGAGCAAGCAGATTCCCGGTAAGTCCCAGACCAATACCGCTGGCAGCTCCGGTAACGATACAGTTTTTGCCGCTAAACATATCCATAAAAATATCCTCTCTCTTTAAGTAATGCAATATTCCTTTGTTCAATGTACCAATCATTATATCCCTTTGTGAAGATTTCGTCAACCAATTCAGGAATGCATATACACAATATGGAATATTTGCCTTTTGCTCCCGGATATATTATAATGTGTAATACGTTTTTCGGAGGAAAACTAATGCTGGACGATCTTTTTTACTTTATATGCGCAGCCATAATCGTAATGCTGGTCATGAAGATAATCTCTCTTCCGGTCAAACTGGTATTCAAACTGCTTATAAACACCGCATGCGGTATCGTCATTCTGTTCGTAATCGATGTACTGTCTGTTTACACAGGTATCTGGATAGAACCCACGATCCCCGCGGCTGCTATTGCGGGTATTCTTGGGCTGCCCGGAGTCGGGCTGCTGCTGATAGTACAATGGCTGTTTTAGTGTCGTTTCGGATCGCGTTCAGCCGGTGAGAAATCCCCATCCCGGTGTGGTTTGCGTAACAAGACGGGGATTTCTCCATCGCCTGCGGTGATGTTCGAAATGACAGCTCAGTCGGTTCAAAATGACACTAAAACAGCGTTACTCTATCCCCCAGTACGGCAGTGGAAAACGCTGCATGGCTCCAAACACCTTGGTTTTCAGGTCGGGATACTTTTTCGCCAGATCCGCGATAAGCTCCTTCACCTCTTCACGCTGCGTATGCTTGTCCGCCGGGCAGGTGTTGTGGACAACGGGCAGATTAGCTTCAGCATAGCTTTTTATCTTCTTTTCACCTACATACAGCAGCGGACGTATCTGAGTTATGCCGCTGCGGTCAAGCTCTGTTACAGGCTGGAAGCAGGATATGCGCCCTTCGTATAGCAGAGACATAAGAAAAGTCTCCACCGCATCGTCGAAATGGTGACCAAGGGCAACTTTGTTGCAGCCGTTGGCAACAGCCGCCTTGTTCAGCGCGCCTCTGCGCATCTTTGCGCACATTGAACAAGGGTTCTTCTCCTTGCGGTAATCGAAAACTATCTGCTTGATCTGGGTCTCTATCAATGTAAAAGGAATATCCGCTTCCCGGCAGAATTTTTCCACCGGAGTGAAATCCATGCCGCCAAAGCCCAGATCCAGCGTAATTGCCTCTAAATGGTATTTTTTCGGGAAATAGTCCCTCATTCTGGCCATAGCATCCAAAAGCGCAAGAGAATCCTTGCCTCCGGACACACCAACGGCAATGCGATCTCCGTCCCGGATCATGTCATAATCCTCGATACAACGGCGAACAAGTCCCATTATGTGCTGCATATTCGGAAAACCTCCGTATAAAAACTAATTTGCGTTTTGAGAAAAACAGAGCATTTGCGAGCATTTGAGAGCATTTTAAAGTTCATATGGTGGTAGATAAATTTTTGGCGTTTTTTGTGTTGACACCCGGAATTTCATATGTTATAACTTTAAGGCACCCTCGGAATTACATTGTATGCGAGGGCGCCTTATTTGTCAAAAATATTTTATATACATCACAATGGAGGAACCGAAATGTCCACTACTCTGGCAAAAAAAGAGACTGTGGTCCGCAAGTGGTATATCATCGATGCAGCGGGCAAGCCTCTCGGCAAAACTGCCGTTACTGCCGCTAACCTGCTTCGCGGCAAGCACAAGGTCGACTTTACCCCCAACGTTGACTGCGGTGATTTCGTTATCATCACCAACGCCGACAAGGCTATCCTTACCGGCAACAAGCTCAACGACAAAACTTATTATCATCACTCCGGCTGGATCGGCGGCATGAAGAAAATCAGCTACAAGAAGCTCATGGCCGAACGTCCCGAATTCGCAATGCAGCTGGCCGTTAAGGGTATGCTGCCCAAGAACACCATCGGCGCCAAGGCCCTCACTCGTCTGAAGGTCTATTCCGGCGACAGCCACAAGCACGCTGCCCAGAAGCCTGAGCTCTGGGTCGAAGCCTAATCGGGAGGTACCAGAATAATGTATGAAAGCAAAAAGCCGTATAAGTACGGCACCGGCAGAAGAAAGTCTTCCGTAGCCCGCGTCCACCTGTATCAGGGCGGCACCGGCGCTATCACCATCAACGGCCGTGATATCGACGATTACTTCGGCCTCGATACCCTCAAGCTCATCGTTCGTCAGCCCCTGGTCGCCACCGACACTGTCGGCAAGGTAGACATCAAGGCTACCGTTACCGGCGGCGGCGTTACCGGTCAGGCCGGTGCTATCCGTCACGGCATCGCCCGCGCTCTGCTGCAGCTGAACGCTGAAGAATATCGCCCCATCCTCAAGGCCGCCGGTTATCTGACCCGCGATCCCAGAATGAAGGAACGTAAAAAGTACGGTCTCAAAGCCGCACGTCGCGCTCCCCAGTTCTCCAAGAGATAGTTTTTACTGCTACAGAAGCACCGTCGTTTGGCGGTGCTTCTTTTTTGTTTCTTATCACGTTTTAATCGCTACTGTCCGTCATCTTGACTCATTATCTCCATCATCAGTCTCGCCCCCATTTTAAAACCATCTGTAAATATATTTGCTATATCAAATGATAACACCTCATGTTGGCTGTCCAAAATCCTGCCAAAAGGCTTTTTTAATGACGAATCCACCTCATCAAGTTTTTTATAAAAATCCTGAACCTCCATATTCTGATCTTGTTTGAGTTTTTTGTGTTCCTGCAAACATGGTTTATAATGCTCTGCCGGAACAAATCCACCATAGTATAATTGATAGATCAGTTTTTCCATCTTTATTCTCCCTATTTTAGTTTTTGACATTCAGTAAATGTCATCTATGCACATATAATATCATATAATGTTCAAAATGACAATCACCAGATGTCAAATGTGGAGATTTTTATGTACAAGAACAAAACAAATGATGGAAACAATAATATTTGTGGCAAACGAATAAAAGAATATCGAGAAAGACTTCCGGAAAAAACTTCTCAAAGAAAACTTGCAGATCTTCTTCAACTGTCTGGACTCGATATTGATAAAAACGCAATCCAACGTATTGAGAGCGGGCAACGCTTTGTTACGGATATCGAACTACGTCACATAGCGAAAGTACTGAACGTTTCATACCAGCAGCTTCTCGATTAACAAAAAGGGTACCGTCAATTGACGGTACCCTTTTTGTTGCGACGTGTCAAAAAAAGCTCCCTCTGATGAGGGAGCTGGCGCCGCAGGCGACTGAGGGAGAGAAAGAGCACGACAAAACGTTGTTTTCTTGCTGAAATTGCATACAACTGCGCTAAAAACTCTCCCCCAGTCTGCTTCGCAGACAGCCCCCTCGTCAGAGGGGGCCTAGAAACGCA
>CAZIPP010000035.1:0-14067 GCA_964541215.1 uncultured Oscillospiraceae bacterium | reverse complement strand
GCGCCGCGGACCTGCTGGTCAGCGTGACGGGAGTCGACACCCAGCTTGATGTGGATCTCAACGGTCTCGTCGAACTTTGCGGGAGCAGATTTGATAACAAGGCCCATAGCCTCGTTTACGTCATACTGTACGGAACGGTCGATAAGCTTGGCAGCTTCGACGTACTTTTTACCTCTAGTCATTATTTACCCTCCTAACTCAGTCGGTAATGGTAACGCCCATGGAACGAGCGGTACCCATAACCATATTCATAGCAGATTCAAGGGAAGATGCGTTGACCAGGTCGGGCATCTTCTTCTCAGCGATCTCCTGAACCTGAGCGCGGGTGAGGGAGCCAACCTTATCCTTGTTGGGAGCGCCGGAGCCCTTTTCGATGCCGGCAGCCTTGGTGATAAGGGTAGCGGTGGGGGGAGTCTTGCAGACGAAAGTGAAGGAACGGTCAGCGTAGACAGTGATAACTACGGGGATCTTAAAGCCCATCTGATCCTTGGTTCTTTCGTTGAAGTCCTTGATGAACTGGGAAATGTTGACGCCGTGCTGACCGAGAGCAGGACCTACGGGAGGGGAAGCGG
This sequence comes from uncultured Oscillospiraceae bacterium, assembly GCA_964541215.1. Taxonomy (GTDB): domain Bacteria; phylum Bacillota; class Clostridia; order Oscillospirales; family Oscillospiraceae; genus SIG469. Next base: position 13,495 of record CAZIPP010000035.1, on the reverse strand, counting down.
TAGCCTTACCAGCGTCGATCTGAAGTTTGATATAACCTGTGACCTTCTGTGCCATTGAAAGCACCTCCTGATAAAATGTGGTAATGGGAAGAAGCCATACTTCTTCACCTTTTGGCGGAATAATCTCAATATTCCTCCCACGAACCCGCAGACAGTGTCTGCGACCGATATGCAAAGCCCGGAAGGGCTAAAACATCATTCTGAAACGGTAATGGGTTCGACCTGATCGAGCTCCAGCTCGACAGGTGTCTCGCGTCCGAACATGGAAACGACGACGCGAACTTTGTTCTTTTCCACGGAAAGCTCTTCTACTATACCGGAGAAAGAAGCAAGAGGACCATCGGTAACACGAACATTGTCTCCAACGTCGTATCCAACAACGATCTCGATTTTCTCAACCCCAAGCTGAGCAACTTCTTCATCGGTAAGAGGGGTGGGCTTGTCTCCTGAACCTACGAAGCCGGTTACACCGCGCACGTTTTTAACGATGTACCAGGTTTCATCTGTGAGGATCATTTTAACAAGGACGTATCCGGGGAAAACTTTTCTCTCAACGGTCTTGGAACCCTCGTCAGTTACTTCAGTGACGGTTTCCATAGGGATGGACACGTTGAGGATGTAATCGTGAAGCTTGCGGTTTTCAACGATTTTTTCAAGGGTAGCCTTAACAGTATTCTCGTAAGCGGAATATGTGTGGACCACATACCATTTAGCGTTATCTGCCATCTCTACACCTTAACTGAACAGGGAAATAAGACCCTGAACGAACAGACTGCCAACAGCGTCGAATATCCAGATGAAAGCACCAACAATGAGGGAGCAGACAACTACAACGCCGGTATTGTTGAGAAGCTGCTTCTTGGAAGGCCAAACGACCTTCTTAAGCTCGCTTTTCATTTCACGACAGTACTTTTTTACCTTGCTGATGAAGCCGGGTTTCTTTTCTGCCTGAGCCATTTGTACACTACCTTTCTGTCAAATTACTTGGTTTCGCTGTGGAGTGTGTGCTTGCGGCAGAATCTGCAATACTTCTTCATTTCAAGACGGTTGGGATCGTTCTTCTTGTTCTTTACGGTATTGTAGTTTCTTTGCTTGCAATCATTGCATCTGAGAGTGATCTTAACGCGCATTACGGCACCTCCTATTAATAATTTGGCTGTAAAATACAGCCCGATTGCCTCCCTGCATAGCAGACCCGGGCAAGCTGACCGCGATCTGCAAATGGGCACAAAAATAAAGCCCTGATTTCGCAGGTAGAATCATTCTACCACATCGATCGGGCAAGGTCAACCATTATTTTCGTAAAAATGTAGTGTTTTTCCGGGATTTTAATGATATAATCAACTGTATGTTGTGTTACGAAAGGAATTTACATTATGAAGATCATGGCCATAGATTTCGGTGATGCCAGAACCGGTATTGCTATTTCCGATATTACAGGGTCAATAACAGGGGAGACCATGGTGGTACAGTCATATAATCCCGATAAAGCAGCCAATGAAATAGTTGAACTGACCAAGTCAAGAAACGTTGAACGCATCGTTCTTGGGTATCCGCGGAATATGGATGGTACACTTGGACCCAGAGCAGAAAAAAGTGAGGCTTTTTCTGAGGTGCTCAAAGAACGTACAGGTCTTGAAGTAGTGCTATGGGATGAACGGCGCACGACTATAGACGCACACCGGATCCTTACTGAAAATTCAAGACACGGTAAAAAACGCAAGGAAAAGGTTGATGCTGTTGCCGCATCGCTGATACTGGAAGGCTATCTTGGTTTTCTGAAAAATCAGTGATTTTTTCTGAATAGTTCATACACGCCTACAGCTATCAGAAATCCGCCAAAGCATTTTTTCAAAAGTCCCACATCCATAGATGTTGCAAGCCATGAGGCGGCAGCGGTTGTGATAACTCCGCCCGCGGCAGCAGGAATGGCTGCTTTATAGTCAATAAATTTGTTTTTTATGTGACCAATAAGTGATGCCGATGATGTAGGAATGAAGTAGAGCAGGTTGATTCCCTGTGCAACTGTTTGAGTGATGTCAGCAAACTGAGTCATCCAGATCATCAGCAGTGTCCCACCGCCAATACCGAAGCCCGAAAGAACTCCTGTTACAGTACCTGCAATGATAGAAGTGATGCTCATAACAACGACCTCACTCCGCCGTATATTATAAGGAGCCCCATTGCTTTTCTCAATAGATTGACAGACATTTTTTTAAAGACAAGTCCGCCAATAATGCCTCCGACTGCTCCGCCAATAAGATAGGGGACAGCGGTAGGAAGGTCAAGCCCGCTTCTGAAATAGTAAATAATTGAAGAAATGATACACATGGGCAGTATGATAAATACAGAGCTTGCAAATGCTTTGCGTTCATCAACCTTTCCCCACGCTGTCAGAAGGGGAATGAGGATCATACCTCCACCGGCACCGAAGAAGCCGTTTGCGGCTCCGGCAGCTGCGCCGGACAGGGCGCATTTCCATCCTTGTTTCAAATCTATCGCCTCCACCGATATTTTTATCAGTGGAGGCGATTTTATTCGTTTATTCCTGACCTGTCAAGGTCATTACCACATCGCCGGCAAGCATCATACCCGCACATCCCGGTACCCAGGGTACGCTTGCGGGAACACTCCTTCGTCCGGGAGGAGGTTCTTCAAGCGGCAGGGGATCTCTTGCGGGTTCAGTGCTGTAAAGAACACGGTGGTGAATGATACCACGATTTCGTAGCTCCTTGCGAACGATCCTGGCAAGAGGACAGAACTCAGTTTTTGAAATGTCGGTAAAGACAAACTTTGTAGGATCGGTTTTATTACCTGTACCCATAGAAGAAATAATGGGAATATTTTCCTCTATCGAACGCTGGATAAGGTCAAGCTTGCATGAAACCGTATCGATGGCGTCGATGATATAGTCATATCTTAATTCAAAAAAACTGTCTGCATTTTCTTTGCTGAAAAATTCCTGCCTGATATTAATCTTGCAGTCGGGGTTAATATCTGCGATTCTTTTCTGCAGTTCCAAGGCTTTGGAGTTACCTACAGTTGAAGCGGTTGCCTGAAGCTGACGATTGATGTTGGTTTCAGAAATAACATCATGATCGACTAAGGTAAGCTCTCCCACACCGGAACGGGCAAGAGCTTCGGCACAATAGCTGCCGACGCCGCCAAGACCAAAAACGGCAACATGGCGGCAACGCAGTATATCCAATGCTTCAGTACCCAGAAGCATTGCGGTGCGTAAAAACCGGGGGTTCATTACTTGGTGGTGAAAGACATACCGAAGGATTTCACACTGGTGCTGTAATTGGCGGCAGTTTCGGTATACCAGGTATCGTAATCCTCAGCACGCAGACCGGTATCGGCCAGTGAACGCCAGTACTGATCGCTGTAGCCGCTGAAGTACATGATGTGATAGCCATAGCTTGTCTTGACGATCTCGGTATCACCGATTTCTCTGGATTCGTCGAAGCACCAATCGTTAAACTCGGTGACCATCTGACCCATATAGACGCCTTCGTACAGACCGCCGTTGCCTACGGAACCGGTATCGTCGGAGTTGGCATCAGCCAGTTCGGCAAAGGATTCTTCGGTGGCGTCGCCTTCCTGCCACTGAGTATACAGCTCGTTGGCTGCTTCTTCAGCAGCTGCCCACTGTTCGTCGGTGGGTTCAACATCTTCACTGTCGGATTCGGGAGTTACAAGAATATGACGAACGTTTACAGTGTCATAATCGTTGGCGCTGCGGGACAGGAACATTACAACATAATATCCGGTAGTTCCGTTTTCAACAACTGTGGTTTCGCCTTCAATGCGGTCAGCGCTGAAAAGCCAGTCGGCATAAACAGAGCTGATGCTGGATTTGGTCTTGAAACGGTTCAGAGTATAGGCGTCGTCTTCATAGAGATCTTCATAGCCTTCGGGCGCATTTTCACGAGCAAGGTCGATAAATGCCTTTTCGTTGCCCTGAGCCTGAGAAGCCATGGAATCAGCGATGACCTTTGCGTCTTCAAGAGCGGCAGCTGAATCAAAATCTGTATCTTCCTCAGTTGCGGTCTCGGCGTTTACAGCAAAGTAGCGGTAATTGACGGTATCATAAGTATCTTTGTTCTCGGCATAGAATTCGCTCAGCTGATCGTCGGCATAGGTGAAGCCTTCAGAGATGCTGACAGCGTATTCGGAAGCAAGGTAGTTGTCTTCAAGATACTGACGGTAGCTGTCGACACGGCAGCCTTTGCCGTAATAGGTGCTCAGGTAAGACTTTACGCTTGCGTAACCGGCAGACTGAACGTTGGCTTCAAGAGTTTCAAGGCTCTGGTCAATGATGTCGGCGGATTCCTGAGACAGCTCAAAACCTGCTTTCTTTGCGGCAGCGCTGAGGACGGCAGTCTGTTCAGCGGAAGCAACGGCAGTATCGGTAAAATAATCTGCCCAGGTCTGATCTTCGGAATACTGCTGCTCGTCAAGGGGCAGGGAAGTATCAAAGAAGTAAGCGGCAAGATCGCCGTAGGTGTTCAGGAAATTGTAGTATGCGTCTTTATAATAGTAGTTAAAGGTAGCAGCGGTGACCTTTTCGGTGCCGACGGAAACGGCAACTGCCTTCTGCTGGATGATTCCGGAGTTTGCTACGATAACAACAAACACGGCAACAGCAATAACGATGGAGATAACAGAAGTCAGAACGCTTTTCTGTTTTGCGGTCAGACCTTTCTTTGCTGTGGTCTCGACGCCGATACCGGCTGCGCGTTCTTCACGGCGTCTTCTTTTTTCTCTGGATGCACTCATGGGTGATTCATTCCTCTCTTAGCAATGAGCTTACTGTATATTCGCGTTTTGCGATATTCACAATTGCTAATTATAACTTATGTCGCATCATGTTTCAAGTACAAAGTTTATCTTGATGAAATTTGTGACAAAATGCCCAATTTGGGCAAAAATAGACAAAATAAAGCCCCGCTATTGCCGTGCGAACCCAGTTATAACCTGCACATCCGCGCAGGTGGGTCGACGCCTACAATCTTTACTGCTTCCAACTTCCAACGTGCAGGGCACGCCGGGAGGCCTGCAAACCGATTGAAGAGTTTCAGTCGTCCCGATAATATAATGTGGGTTTAAATGGGCTCGTCACGCACAGAGCAGGGTTTTGTTTTCTTAATGATACCACATAACAGCCAAAAAATCAACTGTGATTATGTGGTTGTGTTATGAAAGTCGCCTATAAAATCAGTCGTCTTCTTCCTCTTCGATGAAAAGACGATCCATAAACATATTATAAATGTTGTCGAGTTCATCATCGTCATCGGGAGTGGAAAGTATTTCTTCGCCATCTTCGATTATGACTTTGAGGATGATAAGTTCATCATCTTCGGATTCTTCTTCGGAATCGGCAGGGATAAGCGCCATATAGGTGGTGTCGTTGTACTCAAGAGTGTCGAGTACTTCAAGATCGTATTCGTTGCCTTCTTCGTCAACTATCTGGATGAAGTCGCTTCCGTATTCTTCGCTCATTGTTGTTATCATTCCTTATCATTGTATTTGATTTATGCCTTCATAATAACCCGACTGTCTGAATAAATCAAGACAAATCATTTGACTTTAAAGCACATTATGATCCAAGGTCTTCCAATATTGACCAAAGTTCATATTCGCTTTCCACATTTATTCCGATTGAAAGCAGCAAACGGTCAGTTTCTGGCAGTGAGCTTTCATTGATATGCGTTGTCATGTAAGGTGATGAAGTATCACCCGATTTAAAAACGGTAACATATGAGTCGATTGTTTTTAATGTAAAGCTGTCTTTTGGTCCTGATATTGCGGATACTGTTATCAAAAGCACGCCTATAAGCAGTATCAATATCATTACTGTTCTGAAAATATTCATAAATTTCACCTCAACGACAGTTTGCCCCATATTCGGTTAGATATAATTGACAATCTGTGCTATACTAGGTAACAGGTTAGAGGTATAAGTTTTAAGGTCACGACCTTAGACCGTTTGGAGGGCATCCATGAGTAAAAATGATACAGGACATTCCGGCTGGAAGAAAGCCGGTAAAATAATCGGTACGATAGTATTAGTATGCTTTTTGGCAGCTTTGATATTCGCGTGTATTTTTGCCGTTTATGTCAAAAGCTTTCTCAAACCGCAGCTTGATTTTGATTATGACAGTTTCACACTGAATCAGACGTCTGTCATTTATTATCAGGACAGAGACACCGGAGAATATAAGGTACTTCAGACATTGTACGGCTCAGAAAATCGTATTTGGACAGAGTATGAGGAGCTTCCCGAAGACCTGATATTTGCTACAGTTGCCATTGAGGATAAGAGGTTTTTCCAGCACAACGGTGTTGACTGGTTCCGCACGTCTGCCGCTTTTATCAATATGTTTATTGGAATGCGGGATACATTTGGCGGATCGACCCTGACCCAGCAGCTCATTAAAAATACCACCGGCAGGGAAGAAGCTACTGTTCGCCGAAAGCTGGTGGAAATGTTCCAGGCGTTGGAGTTCGAAAAGGAGTATACAAAAAGTGAGATACTGGAAATGTATCTCAATACAATATATTTTGGCGAAAGTGCTTATGGTGTCTATACGGCGTCTTTGACTTATTTTGGCAAAGACGTTTCAGAACTTTCCCTTGCCGAGTGCGCCAGCCTGATAAGCATTACCAACAATCCATCCATCTATGACCCCTACATTAATCCCGAAAAGAACAAAGAACGTCAGCTGAATGTTCTTTATTCCATGCTGGATCAGGGATACATTACTCAGGAAGAATATGATCAGGCAGTGGAAGAGGAGCTTGTCTTCAAACATTCATCCGGAGAGGATACGTCCAACGGTGCGGTTTATTCTTATTTTGTTGACCAGGTCATCCGTGATGTAATAAGCGACCTGATGGATGCGACCGGCTATTCATATAACGTTGTAAATCAGATGGTCAACTCCGGCGGATACTCTATATATGCCACAGTTGATGTGGATATACAGCGTGCCATAGAAGAGGTGTTTTACAACGAAAGCAGTCTTCCTGCACCGGTCGGTACCTATCAGGAACTGGAAGCCGGTATGGTCATTATTGATAACGAGTCCGGTGATATTGTTGCCATGTGTGGAGGACTGGGTGAAAAAGAGGGCAGCCTCACGCTCAACCGCGCTACTCAGAGCCTGCGCTCTCCGGGATCGTGCATTAAGCCGCTGTCTGTGTATGCTCCGGCTCTGGATCTTGGTATAATAACTCCGTCCACTGTTTATGATGATACTCCGCTGACATTCAACGGTGATCCATGGCCGAAGAACTATGACCGCACTTATCGTGGTCTGATGACAGTCAACGATGCTATGGCATATTCTACCAACACGATTGCTGCAAAGATAGTAACCGAACTTAGTCCCGAATACAGCTTTAACTATCTGACAAGTGGTTTTGGCTTCTCTTTGGTCGCCGCGAAGGAAGTGAGCTCGGGAACATTGTCTGATATTAACGTGGCTCCCATGGCGCTTGGCGGCTTGACAAACGGCGTTACGGTAAAAAAGATGGCTGAATCCTATGAAGCTATCGTCAATAAAGGCATCTATCGTGAGGCAAGGACTTATACAAAGGTAGTTGACGCGACCGGTGAGGTAATACTTGAAAACACTTCATCAAGCAATGCAGCGATGAAGGAAAAAACCACATATTATCTTACAAATATGATGGAAAACGTTGTTGAATACGGTACCGGTACAGATGCTGCGCTCGACAATATGCCTGTTGCGGGCAAGACAGGAACAACCAGCAACGACTACGACAGATGGTTCTGCGGATATACTCCGTATTATTGCGCCGCTGTCTGGGTCGGATACGACAATCAGGAAGAGATAATCCTTTCCGATACTTCCGTTAACCCGGCAGCTACTTTGTGGCGCCTTGTTATGGAAAAAGCCCATGAAGACCTTCCTTATAAAGACTTCTACCAGCCTTCATCCATGGTAGAGGTTACATACTGCCTTGACAGCGGACTTCTTGCCACAGAGCTTTGCGGACGTGATGTTCGCGGCAGCCGCCAGTCCTCAATATTGCTTGATATTGAGGACGTTCCGGAGGAGTATTGTGACCTGCATGTGAGAGTGGATATGTGCGCAGAGAGCGGTCAGCTCCACACTGACGAGTGTATAACCAAAACCGCGGCTTCTCTTGTAAACTATCTGCGTCAGTTCCCGACTTCGGGAATAGTGGTGCTTGATGAGCAGTATATGGTAGGTGAGCTTTATGATGAGATAGAAACCGGATACTATCCTGCCGCAGACGGTGTGGAACAGCCCGCAGGAGAAGAGTGCGAGCTTCACCGTCCGGAAGTGGTTGAAGAAACAGAGGAGGAAGAGGGGCTGACTCCCGAGGAGATAGAGGCGATACTGGCAGGTCAGGAGCACACCGAAGAAGAGGAAGAAGACCGTCGTCAGCAAATAATCGATTCTCTTGGCATTGAATATGGTTCTGAATCCGGCAGGACATCAGAAAGTGCGGTAGGTTTTTGATTTAAACTGAAAAAAGTACTTGAAATTGGCGTTGCATTATGTTAATATAATTCGGCTCGGGTTTTGCCGCCCGACAATACTCACGTCTGGAGACCTTAAACTTAAGTGGCATTTTATGTTTGGTTTAAGGGATGAGTCAGGCGGAGGTCAAACTTAAGGAGGAAATTTAAAAATGGCAGTAGTATCTATGAAGCAGCTGCTGGAAGCCGGCGTCCACTTCGGACACCAGACCCGCCGCTGGAACCCCAAAATGGCACCCTATATCTACACTGAGCGTAACGGCATTTACATCATCGACCTTCAGAAGACTGTAAAGAAGCTGGAAGAAGCTTATTCCTTTGTTCGTGATCTGGCCGCTAACGGCGAGACTATCCTGTTCGTTGGTACCAAGAAGCAGGCTCAGGAAGCCATCAAGGAAGAGGCTGAGCGTGTAGGCATGTACTACATCAACGCCCGTTGGCTGGGCGGTATGCTCACCAACTTCAAGACCATGCGTACCCGTGTTGAGCGTCTGGCTCAACTGCGCAAGATGGAAGAAGACGGCACTTTCGCAATGCTTCCCAAGAAGGAAGTCATCAAGCTCACCGGCGAGATCGCCAAGCTTGAAAAGTACCTCGGCGGCGTTAAGAACATGAAGAAGCTGCCCGGCGCTCTGTTCATCGTTGACCCCCGCAAGGAACGCAACGCTATCGCCGAAGCCCGCAAGCTGCACATTCCCATCGTAGCTATCGTCGATACCAACTGCGATCCCGATGAGATCGACTATGTTATCCCCGGCAACGACGACGCTATCCGCGCCATCAAGCTCATTTCCGCTACCATGGCCAACGCTGTTACTGAGGGCAAGCAGGGCGAAGAGATCGCTCTTGCTGAAGAAGAGAAGGCTGAAGTAGAGGCCGCTCCTGCCGAATAATTGGCTTTTCGGCGCCCGCAGATTCCTGCGGGCGCCTTATTGATTATCAACACGTATACAATTAGATTTTTGGAGGAATATATCAATGGGATTCACCGCTCAAGATGTTAAGCGCCTGCGTGAAATGACCAACGTAGGTATGATGGACTGCAAAAAAGCTCTGGCTGCCACCGATGGCGATATGGACAAGGCTGTTGACTACCTCCGTGAAAGAGGTCTTGCTGCCGCTCAGAAGAAGGCCGGCAGAATCGCCGCTGAAGGCGTTGTCTCCGCTGTTGTCAAGGGCAATGTCGGTGCTATGATCGAAGTCAACTCCGAGACTGACTTTGTTGCCAAGAACGAAGTTTTCACTTCTTTTGTTAATGACCTTGCCGGCGTTGTTGCCGACGAGAACCCTGCCGACATTGATGCTCTTCTGGCTTGCAAGTATCCCGGCGGCGAACTGTCTGTTCAGGAGACCCTGCAGGAAAAGATCCTTGTTATCGGCGAAAACCTGAAGCTCCGTCGTTTTGCCCGTTACGAAACCGGCAAGACCGTCGCTTATGTTCATATGGGCGGCAAGATCGGCGTTCTGGTAAATATGGAAGTTTCCGACAACATCGTTGATGCTGCTGAAGTTGTTGAACTCGGCAAGGACATTGCTATGCAGGTCGCTGCTATGCGTCCCACTTTCTGCGACAAATCCGAAGTTGACCAGGAGACCCTCGACAAGGAAAGAGAAGTTCTCCTTGCTCAGGCTAAAATGGAAAACGAACAGTCTGCCAAGCCCAAGCCCGATGCTATCATTGAAAAGATGGTCATGGGTCGTATCGGCAAGTACTATGAAGAAAACTGTCTCCTGCAGCAGGCCTTTGTTAAGGAAAACAAGGTCTCTGTTGAAGGTCATGTAGCTAGCGTCGCCAAGGAACTTGGCGGCTCCATCAAGGTCCTCGGCTTCACCCGTTTTGAGAAGGGCGAAGGCATCGAAAAGAAGGAAGACGATTTCGCCGCCGAAGTCGCTGCTGCCGCAGGCCTGAAGTAATTCTCATTTACGGAGGAATTTATAATGGCTCAGCTTACTAAAGAAACCATCATCGGTTCCGTTCTGGACATCGCTCCCGAAACCGCACCCTTTTTCCTGTCCATTGGCATGCATTGCCTTGGCTGCCCCTCTTCCAGAAGTGAAACTATAGAGCAGGCTTGCCAGGTTCACGGTGTTGACTGTGACAGCTTCCTAGAAGAGCTTAACGCTTTTCTTGCAAATAAGTAACTTATTTTAAAAGGCGGTCCTATGACCGCCTTTTATTTTGTTTGGAGGACATATGCGTTTATCTGACAGACTTGCTATTGTGGCCGGTCTTGTAACAAAAGGCTGCCGGGTGGCTGATGTTGGCTGCGATCACGGTTATCTTTCCATATGGCTTGCTGAAAACAGGATATGCAGTTCTATAATTGCCTCTGATATTCGTCCTGACCCTCTGCAAAAGGGAAAGACTAATGCTGTAAAATTCGGTGTTGATGAGCTTATCGATTTTCGCCTTTGCAACGGTTTGAGTGAAGTGTCGCCTGATGAAGTTGACGAGATAGTTATCTGCGGAATGGGCGGAGAAGTCATAGCTTCAATTTTGACTGATTCTCCGTGGTCACTGGAGAAGCGCCTGATACTGAATCCGGCTTCCAAAGCTGACCAACTGAGAGTTTTCCTGTATGGTGCAGGGATGGATATAGTTTCGGAACGGCTTGTAATGGACGCTGGACTGATGTACAATATTATCGAAGCATGTCCGGGTGAAGTCTACGTTCCGTCTCCTGCGGAAACTTATGTTAGCCCCGCTCTGCTTAAATCTGAAGATGCGCTGCTTTCAAAGTATCTCGACAGAATGGAAGGAATTCTGAACGCGGCATATCGTGGTACCGCTGCGTCCTCAAAGCCCCATGATGTCGAACGGTGTGAGTTTTTTAAAATGGCTTTGGACGGAGTTAAAGAAATGAAAAAGGAAGCTTGCCATGATTAAAGTTAGAGATATATTCGAATTTATGAATGCATGGGCGCCTGTCGGCAGCTGTGAAAGCTGGGACAATGTCGGTCTTCTTGTAGGTCGCATGGACTCTGAGGTTTCCAAAGTCCTTGTTGCTCTGGATATAACAAAAAGTGTTATGGAAGAGGCTGTATCCCTTGGAGCTGAGCTTATAATTGCTCACCATCCTATTATTTTCAGTTCGCTGACTTCTGTCGCTGAAACAGGTGTTGACGCTGTGCGTGCGCTATATTTGGCTGAAAACAGGATCGCAGCCATATGCATGCACACTAATCTGGATTTTGCCGATGGCGGTGTTGATGAAAAACTGCCTGAAGCGCTTGGCTTTGGTGATTCTGTTCCTTTGACCGATGATGGCGGGCGCTTATCGCAGCTTGATGAGCCTGTGCGGCTTTCGGATCTGTTGCCCAAGGTCAAGACTGCGCTGAACGCGTCAGGTCTTCGCTTCTATGATGCCGGCAGACCGGTAAAAAAAATAGCTACTGTCTGCGGCTCGGGCGGAAGTTTTTTAGGTCAGTGTATTGCCAACGGCTGTGACACATTGATAACCGGTGATTTAAAGCACGATGCTTTTGTTGAAGCGGAAGTGTTTGGCGTCAACCTCATAGACGCGGGACATTTCAACACTGAAAATACCATAGTGCCTGTCATAGTAGAGAGATTGAAGGAAGCTTTTCCCAAACTGGATATTTCTGCTGCCGAGTCGCTGAAAGAGTTGGCAACGTTTTATGTTTAGTGAGGTTTTCACATGGCAAGCTGGATAGTACATTTACGAGTTGCAGACCTCCTGCTCGACTGGTTTCGCGAGCTTGATGCGGAAACGTTTTATATTGGGAATCTTGCTCCCGACTGCGGAATACCTACCGGAGAAGACAATACATTTGAGCCGCCTCAGAAGATAACTCATTTTCTGTCCGGAAAAGGTAAAGCATCAGCGGACCCGGAAAGATTTTATCGGGAATATGTGAATGATTGTAAAGATGAGCATAGATCTCTGCTTCTTGGATATTACTGCCATCTTCACACTGATCTGCTGTGGAGTCACATGGCTGCGATTCCGACCAAGGAACGTTTTGCGAATGAGCTTCAGTCTGATAAGAATGAGTTTTGGCAAAATGTAAAGAAAGACTGGTACGGTCTTGACCATGATTATTTGCTGGATAATCCGGATTTCGAGGGATACAAGATGATTTGCTCGGTTGAAGAAGTAGACCAGTCGCCGCTGGACTTTTATCCACCAAACGCGATATTGTATCAAATCAAGAATATCAGACGTTTTTATTCCGAATCGGATTTCGAGACCGGAAGAACAGGCAGGTATATGACAAAAAGCGAAATGGACAGTTTTGTTATTGAAGCTGCCGATGATATTGCAAAACGTTTAAAAACCTTGCTATAATGCGGCATATGTGATAAAATATTATGCGAAAATTGCTCAGAAAGGGTTGAAATATAATGTCAGGTCATTCCAAATGGCATAATATTCAGAAAACAAAGGGCGCTCAGGACGCCAAAAGAGCGCAGGCTTTTACTAAAATTGCAAGAGAGATCATAGTTGCTGTTAAAGAAGGCGGCAGCGGTGATCCCAACAATAACTCCAGACTGGCTACCGTAGTTGTTAAGGCTAAGGCTGCCAACATGCCCAACGACAACATCAAGAGAGCCATTGAAAAGGGTCTCGGCTCCGGTGATACTTCCAACTACGAAAGCATTACTTACGAAGGCTACGGCCCCAACGGTGTTGCTGTTATAGTTGAAACTATGACTGACAACCGCAACCGTACCGCTTCCGAAATGCGTCACTATTTCGATAAGTATGGTAAGGGTCTTGGTGCTTCCGGCTGTGTTGCATGGTCTTTCGATGAAAAGGGCGTTATCGTTATCGACAACGAGGAAGAAGAGCTGGAAGAAGATGCCGTCATGATGGACGCTCTCGACTGCGGTGCTGCCGACTTCGAGGCTGAAGAGACTGTCTTCACCATCTACACCGATCCCGCTGATTTCAACGCTGTTTCCGCAGCTCTGACCGAGAAGGGTTATACCTT
>CAZIPP010000034.1:0-14092 GCA_964541215.1 uncultured Oscillospiraceae bacterium | reverse complement strand
GCTGACCTCTTGAATGCCATTCAAGCGCTCTCCCAGCTGAGCTATACCCCCATGCATTTTTAGCATAATGATTATATCATAAATATTAAAAATGTCAACCGTTATTTTTGAAAAATTCCTCCCATGCGTAAAAATACGATATGGCTGAAGCAATATCTCCTGCAGTAACGTGCTGACCGTAAGCGGTTTTTTGCGCGTAGTCGTAAAGGTACATCATAAGAACATAGGCGTGCTGGATCTCCATTTCATTATCTGCCATAAAGCTGCCGTTTTCATCGTTGACAAAAAAGTATATGGAAAGCATATTTTCAACAGCTTCCGATGCCCAGTCAGACACTGTGTCATCAATCAGGCAGATGCCGTCATCGGCATTGGGATATACCAGATCCAGAACGCTTATGGCGCTGTCCATCATCATGGCAGCTTCCTGACGGGTTATGGCGTCATTGGGGCGAAATGTGCTGTTTTGAGCAACGATACCCAGCGAAACAGCTTCGGAAACAGTGGAAGACACTGTGTCATCGAAGAAAAAAAGCTCGTCGTTGCCGTGGATCGTAGGGTCGATGCAGCTGATGGTCTCCATCAGCAAACCGCAAAACTCCAGTCTTGTAACTGAGCGCCTGTAGTTGTCCTGCAGGTCGTTTCCGATGCCAAGCTCGATGCAGCGGTAAACGGAGTCCTTAGCCCAGCAGCTGGGAAAGGAATAATCCTCACCGTCGGTCAGACGATAAAATATATAGCTGCCGGACGGCCATGAGATCTTTCTTTCATAGGCTGCCATGTTTGACCACCGCCAGTTTTGCTCTATAAGGGTCACAGTACCGTTGGAGTATTCTTTGACTATTGCCCAGTGACCGTAGCTTTTTCCCCGGTTGTATGCGGGAATGTATGCTATGTCACCGGTTCTGGGCTCAGCATCGGTTTGCTCAAGCAGGAAGCCTTCTGTTTTTACCTGCGGACCTGAGCCGGAAAAATCCATTTCGATCCCGTATACCTGGGAATAATACCTCTGGACATATTCTGAGCACTGGTAGTAGCTGTCATAAGCGTTGTACAGTGCGGGAACGCCGTCCAGCTCATCCACCGCGAATCCGTTTCCTTCAATTGGAATGTATGTAACAGTATCCGTACCTTCAAAACCTGCCGCGGCAGAGGTGGAAAGCAGCAGGACGAGTATTGTGATGATGAAAAACTTGCTTAGCCTCATATGGAGCCTCCCGATGGTTTTGTAATTATTGTAATCGGAAGCTCTGTCGATTTTGACTGAATCGTTACGTGTTTGTTATTAAAATTTAATCTTTTTGCCGGGATGATTCGACGCTATCCTGTGGTATAATTAAAACTTGGAGTACATTCGTCCCGGTATTGTGCTCTTCGACAGAGGAAAAGCGCAGTGACCGGTAACAAATCGTTAGGAGTTGAATGTTGTGTCAGACCGTTTTGAAGTAGTCATGAGCAGTGACGATATAAAGAAGATAAGCTCGCTGGGGCTTGCCCATGTGGGCGACGCGGTTTATGAGCTGCTGGTGAGGACAAGTATGCTGGAAAGCGGTTTGGCGAAAAACTCAGACCTTCACCGGCTGACAGTCAGCTATGTCAGCGCGCCTGCTCAGGCCAGGGCCGCGGATACCATAATGCCGCTTCTTTCGGAGGAGGAGGTGGGCGTGTTCAAGCGTGGACGCAATGCCCATGTCCACGCTGTGCCGAAAAACGCCACCCCCGGTCAGTACGGCAAAGCTACAGGACTGGAAGCTCTGTTTGGCTGGCTGTGGCTGAAAGGCAGGAAAGACAGGATAAGCCAGCTTTTTGATATCATTATGAGCGAGGATAACGACAATGCCCTTTGATGCCGTATATATGTCTGCCCTGAAGGACGAACTTTCCGAAGTTCTGCCCACTTCCAGGATAGACAAGATAAACCAGCCCGAGCGTGATGAGCTGATACTAAGCCTTCGCACACCGCAGGGCAACAAAAAACTGCTCATTTCCGCAAACCCGTCAGCACCAAGAATACACTTTACAGAAATGGCAGCGGAAAACCCCATAACTCCGCCCATGTTCTGCATGCTGATGCGCAAGCATCTGAGCGGCTCAAGGATCAAAGAGATCGTGCAGCCGGGGCTGGAGCGCGTGCTTATCATCAAGCTGGACTCCATGGATGAAATGGGCGAGATAACCGAAAAGCAGCTGGTGTTTGAAGCCCTCGGCCGCCAGTCAAACCTGATATTGGTGGGCAGTGATGGGCGCATCATAGATTCCGTCCGCCGTGCCGATGGGGACATGACTTCAAAACGTGCGGTACTGCCGGGAATGTTTTACCGTCTGCCGGAAAAACAGGAAAAGCTTCAGCCTGATGAGGTGAGCCGCGAGCAGATACGTCAGCTTTTGGAAGACGCTTCCGGAATGCAGGCAGAAAAATGGATTATGTCAACCTTTTCTGCGCTGCCGCCCCTGCTTTGCCGTGAGCTTTCATACCGTTTGCTTGGAGAAGTGGACGCAAGGCTGGACGGTATGGATGATGCAGCTAAAGATCGCTTTGCATCAGCTCTTTTCAACTTTTTTGAGTTCATTTCCGGCGGCAGAAAAACCCCTGTTATGCTGGTTGATGCTCAGGGGGCGCCCAAGGATATCTGCTATACCGATATAAGGCAATATGAAGGGCTTTATGTAAACAAAACTTACGATAGCTTTTCTCAGCTGACTGAAAGCTTTTATGGCTTGCGTGACAGCCGTGAGCGTATGCGCAGCCGTTCGTCTGCTCTGCGCAAGACCATCTCAAACCTCAACGACCGCACTGCCAGAAGGGTGGAGAATCAGCGCCGTGAGCTGGAAGCCACTGCCGACCGTGAGCGTGACCGCCAGAAGGGCGACCTGCTGATGGCAAATCTTGGAGCATGTGTCAAGGGACGGTCGTCGGTGACCGTTACCGACCTTTATGACCCCGATGGCAGGGATGTGGAGATAGCTCTTGATCCCAAGCTCAGCCCCCAGCAGAACGCGGCGAAATATTACAAGGCCTATGCCAAGGCGAAGAACGCGGAAAAATACCTCACCGGGCTTATTGCCGACGGTGAGAAGGAGCTGGAGTATCTGGGCAGCGTGCTGGATGAGATAGACCGGGCCGGTTCAGAGACCGAGCTTCAGGAGATACGTCAGGAGCTGGTGTCCGGCGGATATGTGCGCAGCCAGAAAACCAATAAAAAGGAAAAATTCCGCAAGTCCAGGCCCATGAGCTTTGTTTCAAGCTCGGGCTTTGAGATAAGCGTTGGGCGCAACAACACCCAAAACGATGAGCTGACCACAAAAACAGCATTCAAAAGCGATATCTGGCTGCACACTCAAAAGATACATGGCAGCCATGTTATAATCCATTGCCGCGGTCAGCAGCCTGATGATAACACCATTACAGAAGCTGCTATCCTTGCGGCGTACTACTCTCAGGCCAGGGAAGGCAAAAACGTCCCGGTGGATTACACGCCGGTGAAGTTTGTAAAAAAGCCAAACGGAGCAAAACCCGGCATGGTGATCTACGAGACCTACCGTACAGCCTATGTTACGGCTGACGAAAAAGTTGTGGATACCCTCAGGAAGGAAAGTAAATGAAAACTAAGGACATTTTGTATAGAGCGGCATTGCTCATAGCCACCGTTATATGGGGCAGTGCCTTCGTTGTAATGAAAAACACGGTGGACGATGTACCTACGGCCTGGCTGCTGGTGGCTCGGTTCTGGGGAGCCACTGTCGTACTGTCCTGCGTGTTCTTCAGGAAGCTGAAAAAGATAAATTTTGATTATATAAAAAAGGGCGCGGTTGTGGGCTTGATGCTGTTCCTTGCCTACTATGTCCAGACCGTTGGACTTATTTACACCACACCGGGCAAAAACGCTTTTCTTACGGCGGTGTATTGCGTATTGGTACCCTTCTTCGGCTGGGCAGTTACAAAGGACAGACCTGACAGGAACAATATTATTGCCGCCTTGGCCTGCATTGTCGGCATAGGGTGCGTTTCTCTGACAGAACAGCTGACTATGGGTATCGGCGACCTGCTTACGCTGCTGTGCGGAGTGTTTTACGCTGTGCATATCCTGTTCCTCGGCAGCTTTACAAAAGACCGTGACCCCATATTGCTGACCATCATCCAGTTTTTCTTTGTTGGTGCGTTCAGCTTTGTGGTGGCTCTTATTACCGAAGCTCCGCCGGCTATGCCGCTGCCCGCGTCCACATGGCTTGGGCTTGGTTACCTATGTGTGTTCTCAACAGCCATCGCGCTGCTGCTTCAAACCGTTGGTCAGAAGGGAACACCTGCCGCAGCAGCGTCCATACTGCTGTCACTGGAAGCGGTGTTCGGAGTTATTTTTTCCGTTGTTTTCTACCATGAGCCGGTAACTGCCAGAATGTACATAGGCTTTGCGCTTATCTTTGCCGCAGTGCTGATAAGCGAACTGAAACCTTTCAAAAAGAAAGCATAAAATAACGCTGTCATTTCTATTTTTGAAATGACAGCGTTATTGTTAATTATAGACGGTTATTTGCTTATAGCCCTCCGCCGGCTCGAAATCATCAGCGATGCCTTCGGTCACATAAACGCTTCCGTCATCGGTCACCAGTACGGCGTCAAAGCCGCCGTTGCTTTTCCAATACTTAATGGCATCATCCAGCCCCATAACGAACAGGGCGGTGGAAAGACCGTCGGCAGTAGTACCGCTGCCGCAGACGATGGTTACGGATACAAGACCGCTTTTGGCGCTCTTGCCGGTGGCAGGGTCGATGATGTGCCAATAGGTCTCGCCGTCCTGCTCAAAATATCTTTCATATCCACCGGAAGTGACCACAGCCTTGTTTTCCACTTTCAGCATTGCCATGGTGCCTTCGCCAAAGGGATCCTGAATGGCTACGTTCCATTTGCTCCCGTCGGGTTTCAGACCGAGCGCCTGAACATTGCCGCCAAGGGTTACTATGGCGGATCCGATCCCCTGACTTTGAAAAAGCTCCATCAGAAGGTCGCCTGTGTAGCCCTTTGCCACGGCACCGAAGCTTATTTCCATGCCCTCAGGCAAGGTTACGGTGTCGCTGCCTGTTTCGATTTTGGAATAATCCACCTTTTCCAACAGGCTGCTCAGCTCGGTGTCGGATGGTACACGATGGTCGCCGCCCAGAAAACCCCAGGCGCGAATAACGGGAGTCAGCGTGATATCCAGCGCACCGCCGGTGCTTTCCGCCAGAGCAATGGAACGCCGGGTAAGGTACAGCGTTTGCTCGGAAACCTCGACAGCTTTGCCGCCGGAGCTGTTTATTCTGCTGGTCTCACTGGAAGCGTCTGTGGCTGAAAGCATACTGTCCAGCTTTTTGATAAGCTGTTCTGCTTCCTCCAGCTGCTGCTGAGTTCCGTCGTAAACGGTCAGGCTCATAACGGTGTCCATGGCAAGCACCGTGTCTGTAAGCTTTTCGCTGCCTTTTGCGCAGCCGGAAAGGAGAAAGCACAGCAGCAGAGCAAAAATAGTTATTCGTTTCATAGTTGTGTCCTGCTATATTTTTTTGAAAAAAAGCCTTCCCCTTGAGGGGAAGGTGCCGAACGTAGTGATGCGGATGAGGTGAACCGAAAAAGGACATATCATCAGTCGCTAAGGTCAGCCACGCTGACCAATGGAGGAATCCCTATCTCAGAAAGGGGATCCCTCCATTGCTCTGCAATGTTCGGGATGACAGCTTTATTTTCAATTATTTCTGTATAAAGCACACGGAAAGGGTATCGGGACCGCAGTGGGAAGAGATGGTACATCCTGCCCTAAGCACCAGCATCTCATCAAACTCGACGGTCTGCTTAACGGTTTCGATAACAGCGTCCAGAGTTTCCTGAGCGATGCCGGAATGGGAAACGGTGACCCAGCGCTTGTCCGGCTCGCCGTGAGAGGTCAGCACCTCTTTGGCATACTGCTGGCAGCAGGAGGTGAGCTTTCCGCGGTATTTTTTGTATACCTTCAGCCTGCCGTCAGCCTGTTCAACGGCGGGACGTATACTCAGAAGGTTTGCGCCCAGAGCCGTAACAGAGGAACAGCGTCCGCCCCGCGCAAGATAGTCCACACGGCTGATTATGAAGCTGGTGCGAACCTTCCGGGAGGTCTGCTCCAGATCGGCGGCAATATCTGCCGCGCTCATACCGCTGTCTCGCAGCTGGCAGGCGTGGAGAATTTGCAGCAGGATGCCGGTGTGGAGAGTTCTGGAATCCACGGAGTATACCCCTTCCAGATCGGAAGCGGCCATAAGGGAGTTCTGATAGGTAGAGGAGTAGCCTGCGCCTATGGAAAGATGCACCACTTCGCAGCCCTGATCGGTGTACTGCTTGAAAAAATCGTAGTACACGGGAATGGTGATGGCGGAAGTTTTGGCGGCAAGACCGTCCCGGTCGTTATACAGGTAGATATCTTCCGGAACGATATCAACTCCGTCGGTAAAGCTTTTGTCGCCGATGTTTATCTCAATGGGCAGTATCGGTACCTGAAGCTTTTGGGCAAGCTCAACGGGAATATCGCTGCTGCTGTCAGTCGTAATTACGACTTTTTTCATGTGTTTCAGTCCTTTCGGAATTTAAGGAATTAAGCGCAATTGGTCGTCAGTCTTCGTTTTTGCTTACATGGATAGTAGCCTGATATACGTTTTTGTTCCATTCCGGGGGAGGATCCTGTATCTCAACCTTGAGCGAATAGTTAAGCTCTTTTGCCACAGCGTCGATATGAGCAATGGCAACGCCTACGTCTATGCACTGCTGGTAGGTTATGTGGGGAATACGGATCATGCCTTTGATGCGGTAAATGTGGATACGGCTGTTAAGAGCGGTGAAGCGGCAGGGCTGTTTTAACATAAAGGATGGAGCAATGCGGGCACATTCGATCATCTTGCCAAGGTCGCCCTTGAGATCGCCCGCGGCGATGGAGTTCAGCCCCTTGCGCTTTATTTCTTCGCCGTCTGCTCTGAAAGATTCGTCGGACATGCCGAAAGCGATGGCGGTTATGTAGGGCAGACAGTCGGGAAAATCATTTTCACATTCAAGACCGCCCTGCCAGCAGGAAGCTATGCCGCGGGAGGTCAAATAAAGTATTGCCATTTCGCCAAGATAACCGGCGTTTTGCAGGCAGCCTTTTATCTTAACGGAGCGGATAACGAGGTAGTGAGGAGCCTGCAGCACAGGCACACCGCCCACAAGACGGCACATATCCTCAAAGGGGAGAATATCAAAGTTCCAGTCGATACTGGCAAAGGGAACTTCAAGGTCGGATATAAAATCCACCAGTTCGTCGATGGTCTGTTCGTCCAGCTCTTCCATGTGGTAAGAGCGGATGGATTTGCGCTTCAGCGCAGCTTCGGTAAGGGTCATTGCTTTTTCCTCCAGAAAAATGCCTATTATAACCATTATACAGCGATAAGAAGCAACTTTCCACAATAAAATGGAGAAATTTAAAATTTTTTAATAATATGTAATAAACCTTATCAGGTGTGGTTGTGTGGCGCACATTAATAAGTGTTTCTCAAACCTGCGCAATAGTTTGTAAGTGTATGTAAATCTGGCATGTGGTGATGTGTGGGCAAATTTATTTGAATTGCCGTTTGACAAAAATGAAACAACACGAAATTTGTTGACAAGATTACTGTAATATGATAATCTGAAATTGTTCTTATACCATACCAAGGACTATCGGGTTACTATGATAAGGTAGTACACCGAAGAGCTCTGACGCCTCGCATTTCGTGGGGCGTTATCTCTTTTTATAGGCAGTTACATTTGAAAAGGTATTTCAGGGGGTATTCAGATGAACAAATATGCAATTGGTCTCGATATAGGTATAGCTTCCGTTGGCTGGGCGGTCGTGAAGCTTGACGAAAGTGAAAAAGCGTGCGGAATATTGAAAATGGGTTCCAGAATATTTACAGCGGCAGAACACCCCAAAACTGGAGCGTCTTTGGCTGCGCCCCGAAGAGAAGCCCGAAGCGCCAGAAGACGCACAAGACGTCACAGACACAGGAACGAACGTATTCGCAACCTGCTGACAAATGCAGAGGTTGTATCGCTGAAAGAACTGAACAGTCTTTTCGATGGTCAGCTGGAAGACATTTATTCTCTTCGTGTAAAAGCGCTGGATGAAGCGGTTTCAAATACGGAATTCGCCCGTATCCTGATCCATATTTCACAGCGGAGAGGATTCAAATCCAACCGCAAAGAAGGAACCGCCGGAGAAGACGGAAAGCTCCTTGCCGCAGTCGGTGAAAACAGGGAACGCATGGCAGAAAAAGGATACCGTACTGTCGGCGAAATGTTTTTAAAGGACCCTCGTTTTGAGGAAAGCAAGCGGAACAAAGGCGGAGTGTATATTTCCACGGTGGATCGGTCGATGGTCAAGGAAGAGGTTCAAAAAATCTTTGAAGCCCAGCGACAGCTGGGAGCTTCCTTTGCGTCACAGGAGCTGGAAGAAGCATATTTGACCATACTTCTCAGTCAACGATCCTTTGACGAAGGACCCGGAGGAAACAGCCCATATGGCGGTGACCAGATAGGGAAAATGGTTGGCAAATGCACGTTCTATCCAGAAGAACCCAGAGCAGCAAAAGCGACATATTCCTTTGAGTATTTCAATCTGCTTGAAAAAATGAATCACCTGCGGCTTGTTTCCGGCGGGAACAGTATCCCGCTCAATTCCGAGCAGAGAACGAAACTGCTCGACATGGCTCACAAAAGCGAGAATATTACATTTGCTAAGATTAGAAAAGAACTGGCAATTCCGGAAGAATACACCTTCAATTTGGTATACTATGCCGACGATGTCAGCCTTGAAGAATCCGAGAAAAAAGAAAAGTTTACTTATTTGAAGAACTATCATAAGATGCGCAAGGCCTTGGACAAGGTTGCAAAAGGCCGCATTGTCGGTATGCCCATAGAACACCGCAATGCCATAGGTACGGCATTATCGCTTTACAAAACATCGTCCGGAATTACAGAATACCTTAAAGCAGCCGGGCTTGAAGCCTGCGATATCGAAGCGGCAGAGACTATAGACAATTTTTCCGGGTTTGGTCATTTGTCTGTCAAAGCCTGCAACGAGCTTATCCCGTTCCTTGAGCAGGGCATGAACTATAATGATGCCTGTGCGGCAGCCGGGTTCGACTTCAAAGGCCACAGCGGCGGCGAAAAAGGTAAGCTGCTGCATTTGACCGAGGATGACATGGAAAGTATCACAAGCCCTGTGGTCAAACGCTCAGTATCTCAAACAGTCAAGGTGATCAATGCAATTATCAGAGATCAGGGTGAAAGCCCCGTATACATTAACATCGAGCTTGCTCGTGAAATGTCCAAAGATTTTTCCGAGCGAACAAAAATCAAAAAGGAAAATGAAGAAAACCGGGCAAAGAATGCGTCAGTTCTGGAACGCATACAGTCCGAATACGGCTGGCATAACGCTTCCGGCCTTGATATCGTAAAAATGAAGCTGTATGAAGAGCAGGGCGGCGTATGCGCTTATTCGCAGAAAAACCTTTCCCTTGAACGGCTGTTTGAACCGGGATATGCCGAAGTTGACCACATAATCCCATACAGCATCAGCTTTGACGACAGCTATAAAAACAAAGCTCTTGTTTTGGCAAAGGAAAACAGGGATAAAGGCAACAGACTTCCTTTGCAATATTTGACAGGCAAGCGTCGTGACGATTTTATTGTTTGGGTAAATGCCTGCGTCCGCAACAGCAAAAAACGCAAAATACTTCTTACGGAAAAAATCACCGAAGACGACGAAAAGAAGTTCAAAGAACGCAATTTGCAGGATACAAAAACTGCTTCCAGATTCCTGCTCAATTACATCAACGATAATCTTGAGTTTGCACCATCGGACTGCGGAAGAAAGAAGAAAGTCACTGCCGTGAACGGAGCTGTAACGTCCTACATGCGCAAACGCTGGGGAATCACCAAGATCCGCGAAGACGGCGACCTCCATCATGCGGTGGATGCCCTGACCATAGCCTGCACCACCGATGGCATGATACAGCAGATTTCCCGTTACTCTGCATATCGCGAGTGCGAATACAGTCCAACAGATGTCGCAAGCGTTGCATACGATCCCGATACCGGCGAGGTTATCCGCCAATTCCCCTATCCGTGGCCAAACTTCCGAAAGGAGCTGGAAGCACGACTCGAAGATGATCCTGCCAAAGTTATCAGCGAACTTAGACTTCCTATGTATGAGCTTGGGCTTATACCTGTTCCTGAAAAACCGATTTTTGTTTCAAGAATGCCAAGCAGGAAGGTTACGGGAGCAGCACATAAGGATACCGTAAAAAGTCCAAGGGCTTTGGAAGATGGCAAAGTAGTTGTCAAAAGGAGTATTACAGAGCTTAAGCTGAAAAATGGCGAGATCGAAAACTATTACGACCCCAACAGTGATCGTCTCTTGTATGACGCCTTGAAGAACCGACTGGAAGCCTTTGGCGGAGACGGTAAAAAAGCCTTTGCCGAAGAGTTCTATAAACCCAAAAGCGATGGCAGCCGTGGTCCCATCGTAAAAAAAGTCAAGTTGTACGAGCCAACAACTCTGAATGTTTCACTCCACGATGGCAAGGGTGTGGCAGACAATGATTCAATGGTCAGGATAGATGTGTTCCATGTTGAAAACGATGGTTATTACCTTGTGCCAATTTACGTTGCCGATACTCTTAAACCGGAGCTGCCCAACAAAGCGTGTGTGGCACATAAACCATATTCACAGTGGAAAGAGATGAAGGACGAAGACTTTATTTTCAGCCTTTATCCCAATGACCTGGTAGAGGTCTGCCACAAGAGATCGATCACATTAAGCGTAAGCAATAAAGGAAGCTCGCTGCCGGAAAAATTCGAAGTGCAGAATGCCTTGATGTATTATACCGGCTGCAATATTTCCAAAGGTTCAATTTCGTGTGTAAATCATGATAATTCTTATTCTATTGGTGGTTTGGGAATCAAAACTTTGCAATCCATGACAAAGTACACTGTGGATGTTCTGGGCGAGTATCACAAGGTAGGTAAAGAAAAACGTCAACCCTTTAATATCAAGAGGAGGTAAGCATATGGCATTCAGAAATATCATTATCGAAAGCCCTGCTCATCTATCAGTAAGGCGAAGCCAGCTCATCGTCAAAACCGACACTGAACACAGTGTGCCGGTGGAGGATATTTCTGCCCTTATGCTTGAAAACAGACAGTCTGTTATAACAGCAGCCGCCCTGTCCTTTCTGGGACAGAGCGGCTGCGCTCTTTTTGTCTGTGATGAAAAGCATTTGCCCTGTGCGGTTTTAACTCCATATGCCAGTCATAGCCGCGAACTCTACGTTTTGCGCTCGCAGCTAGACGCATCAGAACCGCTGAAAAAACGGCTTTGGCAAAGCATAGTAAAAGCAAAGATAACCAATCAGGCTGAGTGCCTTAAACTTTCCGGATCGATGGATGAAGCGGAAAGTCTGAGGCTTATGGCGGAGCGGGTCAAGTCGGGAGACAGCGAAAACGTGGAAGCTACGGCGGCGCAGAAATATTTTACTGTTCTTTTCGGCAAAGACTTTACCCGGGGTGAGGAGGGCGGAAGAAATGCAGCCCTCAACTATGGTTATGCCATCCTGCGCGGATCAATGGCACGATATCTGGCGGTGTATGGATTTACATCGGCATTCGGTCTTCATCACAGAAACAGCCTTAACAGCTTTAATCTGGCGGATGACCTGATGGAGCCCTTCAGACCGGTGGTGGATCTGATGGTCAGCAGATATGTATGTAAAGAAGATGAACTTACCCCGGAAACCAAACGCATGCTGTTCAATTGCCTGAATCTGGACATCCTTTCCGGCGGTCAGCACCATAGCGTGGCTTATGCTGCCGAACGATTGGTGCATAGCCTTAATCGCTCACTCAGCTCCGGAGAAGCAAAACTTGTGCTGCCAAAGCTGCTGGAACCGACACAACATAGCTATGAATAAGTTTATGAGAATTCTGATATTTTTTGACCTGCCTGTCAAAACCAAGAGTCAGCGTCGGGAAGCCACCCGATTCAGAAATTTTCTGCTGAATGATGGCTACCATATGCTTCAATACTCTGTCTATGCCCGCATTTGCAACGGCACCGATGCAGTGGAAAAGCATAAAGCAAGAGTGAAACGGGCTTTGCCGGATAACGGAGCCATACGCATGATGGTCATTACCGAAAAACAGTTTGAAGCCATAGATATTCTTTTGGGCAATTTTTCCGAGGCAGATCAGCCTTTTCAAAATGAACAGCTGACGATTTTTTGAAAAAATCGGATTCTTCCGGTT
Organism: uncultured Oscillospiraceae bacterium; assembly: GCA_964541215.1. Taxonomy (GTDB): domain Bacteria; phylum Bacillota; class Clostridia; order Oscillospirales; family Oscillospiraceae; genus SIG469. The sequence goes on along the minus strand of CAZIPP010000034.1, from coordinate 1,776 downwards.
GTTTTATAATCATTTTTGCAGAAAAAACTCCACCAAACCTGTTGGTTTGACGGAGTTTTCTGGTAGTCTATTATACCATACCAAGAACTACCGGGGAACTATAACTCGCAACGGCAACTTCATTGACCAGCGTGTATTATACCATACCAAGAACTACCGGGGAACTATAACCTGTTGCTGATACGCGCTGAGTAGCGTCTTCATTATACCATACCAAGAACTACCGGGGAACTATAACGAGGGGTGGGAGGAACTTGAAACGCCGGAGATTATACCATACCAAGAACTACCGGGGAACTATAACATGCTCTCAGGTTCATCCGCTGCCGCGCTTATTATACCATGCCAAGAACTACCGGGGAACTATAACGTGAGCGGTGCATCTTCCTACGACTCTCCGATTATACCATACCAAGAACTACCGGGAACCTTGATTAAAACATCAGCCGCGATTGTTCGCGGCTGATATATTGTTTTGCTATGTATTCAATTATGCAAGAGCGGCGGTGATGATAGCCATCTTGTAAACTTCATCAGCCACGCAGCCGCGGGAAAGGTCGTTGATGGGAGCGTTCAGACCCAGCAGGATGGGACCGTAAGCGGCATAGCCACCCAGACGGGCAGCGATCTTGTAGCCGATGTTGCCGGCGGTAACGTCGGGGAAGATGAAGGTGTTGGCATAACCTGCAACGGGGGAGCCGGGGAACTTCAGCTGACCGACAGTGGGGTTAACAGCGGCGTCGAACTGCATTTCGCCGTCTACGGGAACGTCGGTGATGACTTCCTTAGCCTTGGCAACGGCGTTCTGAACCAGAGTTACGCTGTCGTCCTTGGCGGAACCCTTGGTGGAGAAGGACAGGAAAGCGACCTTGGGATCTATGCCGAAGGTCTTGGCGCAGGCAGCGGTCTCCTTGGCGATCTCGACCAGATCGTCTTCGGAGGGATGGATGTTGATGGCGCAGTCGCCCATAGCCAGACGTTCGTCGCCCTTTACCATGATGAAGCAGGAGGAAACGATGTTGTTGCCGGGCTTGGTCTTGATGAGCTGCAGAGCAGGACGAACGGTATCAGCGGTGGAGTAGGTAGCGCCGCCCAGCAGGCAGTCTGCAATACCCATCTTTACCAGCATGGTGCCGAAGTAGTTGCCCTTGAGCAGGTTCTTCTTGCAGTCTTCGGGGCTCATTTTGCCCTTGCGGAGCTCGACCATCTTTTCGACCATGGCGTCCATGCCTTCATAGGTCTCGGGATCGATGATCTCAGCGCCGGTGATGTCGAAACCGCCCTTTTCGGCAGCGGCCTTAACTTCGTCAACGTTGCCTACGAGGATGGGCTTCAGAAAACCTTCCTTCAGCAGCTGAGCGGAAGCTTCGAGTATACGGGCGTCAGAACCTTCGGTAAATACGAGGGTCTTGATGGGGTTGGACTTCAGAGTTTCGATAAGCTTATCAAACATGAAAAAATGACCTCCAAATTATATGTTTTCATCCTTTTAAGAGTATCACAGCGCGGCTTTTACTTCAAGCTTAAAATTCACCAAAATAGACCAAATTAATTGATGATTAATTGATATCAGGTGTCAGGAGATGCTGTCATTCCGAGTGAGGAGCGAAGCGACGACGAGGAATCCCCATCTTATGGCGGTAACAGTTGTAGGGGGCAGAAAATCGCTTGCGATTTTCTGCCCCCTACAACTGCTCCCTGCTCCCTGACCCCTCCATAAGATGGGGATCCTCACGCCTGCTATCGCAGGCTCAGGATGACAGCGTTCACCTCTGA
>CAZIPP010000033.1:0-14461 GCA_964541215.1 uncultured Oscillospiraceae bacterium | reverse complement strand
TTTACATATTTGCGATATCTGTAAACAGTTTCACCAAAGGAACCTATATAAGCAATCCTGTCGTCACCAACCCTAACATAGTTATAAACACATATGCTATCCATCATTTTCCTTTGAATTCTATTCAAATTACCATTTCTCCCTATACGTGTCAATATGTCCTAAAAATGAAAGGCGTTCAAAAACATTATTGATATTTGATATGAAATATGGTAGTTTTTCATTAGAATGAATTTGAAAAGAAAGGAATTGACAACGAATGAATCATAAGTATCAGCACGTTCTTCAGCCCGTTAAGTTGGGCAAGAACATTCTGAAAAATCGCATTATCAATGCTAAGTCTGTTGCCATTCAGGACGATTTTGACTCCATGGCCGAATTTCTCGGCGGTCTTGCAAGAAACGGCGCTTCCATAGTCACCTGTGCTCCCGGTATGTTCAAGGAAGTCAAGGGACGGACTTTCTTCACCAGCAGCTATGATATGGACAAACGCGATGATCAGCAGGGCTTTAAGAAAGTTATTGAGCGCATCCACGCATATGGCTCCCTTGCCTCAGCTTCCACCATGTGCTATCTGCCTGTTGACATTGCCATCTCTGACATCCATGACTGGTCTGTCATTCCCGAGAGCTTCCCTCCCGGACCCGAAGGCATTTACTATATGTCCATGGATCCCGAGTTCATGAAAAAGCACGGCAATGAAAAAATCGTTCCTCCTGAAATTACCAAAGAGCAGATCAAGGAATTCATCGAACTGTTTACCGGTTACTGCGTGCGTCTTAAAGAGCTGGGCTTCGATATGGTCAATATCTACGCCAGCTACAACGCTTCCATCCTTGGCAAGTCCCTGTCCAGAGCGCTGAACCAGCGTACTGACGAATATGGCGGAAGCAATGAAAATCGTGTACGCCTGCTTTGCGAACTGCTTTCTTCCATCAAGGCAGCCTGCGGTCAGGACTTCCCCATTGAGCTGCAGATCTCCGGTCACGATCCCCTCAAGGGTGGGTTCACAGAGGAAGACTTTGTTGAATACTGTCAGATACTCGACAGCAAGGGTCTTGTAGACATCTTCCAGGTTCGTGCCTGGTCCGGCGACTATACTCATACCAACTCCTACACCTCTACCAAGGAGAACCCCACCAACCTGCGTTTTGCCGAAATGCTGAAAAAGGCCGGTGTAAAGGCTTATGTTGCTCCCGTTGGCGGTTTCCAGGATCCCGCTGTTATGGAACGTGTTATTGCTGAAGGTAAGTGTGACCTTATCGCTATGGCTCGTCCCCTTATCTGCGACGAAAATTACTATGAAAAGATCCTCGCCGGAAAGGGCGAAGAAGTTCAGAGCTGTATTCGCTGCGATAAATGTCATGGCGGCATTTGCTCCATTAATCCCAAGCTTGGTATCAACAGGCAGTATCCTGACATGTACAAGGCTCCCACTTCTGTCAAAAAGGTTGCTGTCATTGGCGGCGGTCCTTCCGGTATGAAGGCTGCTATCACCGCTGCAGAACGCGGTCACAAGGTCACTCTGTTTGAAAAAGAAGGCTATCTGGGTGGTCAGCTGCACCATACGGATTTCATGGATTGCAAATGGGGTGTAAAGGAATTCAAGGACTACCTGATTATGCGCATGAACCAGCTCGGTGTTGATGTTAAGCTCAATACCGAAGCTACCGCATACATGATCCAGGCAGGCTGTTATGACGCAGTTATCGCAGGTACCGGTTCCACACCCAAGAAGGGTTCATGTCCCGGTTCTGACGGCGCCAATGTTTGGGCACCTGTTGATGTTTTCGGACGTGAAAGTGAGCTGGCAGAAGAAGTTGTTGTTGTCGGCGGTGCCATGATCGCTGCAGATACCGCTATGTACCTCTGCAACGAAGGTCACAAGGTCACCATTATCACCCGTCAGCGTCAGGCCGCACACGACTACAGCGCACATAGCGGCGACGCTTTCAGAGATTACCTCAACTCCCGTCCCAATATCCACTTTGTTACCGAAGCTCAGACTACCCTCATTGAAGAAGACGGCGTTACCTATACCGATAAAGAAGGAAAATCTCACAAGATCCCCTGCGGCAGTGTTGTCGTTGCCAACGGTCGTATACCCAACACCGAACAGGCCTATGCCTTCGCCGGCAGCGCCCCTCAGTTCTATGTTGTTGGTGATGCATGTCAGCTTACCGAAGCCAGCAAAATGGGCGGTCACGGTCCCGGAGCCAAACCCGATCCCAACAAGGACACTACCGATGCAGGCATCCGTCACAGCATTTACACCGGCTTCACAGCCGCCAGCTGCATCTGAGTTTCAAGCGAAAGGCCGATGTAAATGGTGTTTACATCGGCCTTTCGCTGCTTGTCGGAGAGATTTGGGGCAGGTGCCGAAATTTTAAAATTTTGGTCGGTTAGGGCTTGACAAAACCGCTTTTATGATGTAATATTATCTGGCGCAATTGAATAGCTGATTGCACTTGACCATGGAGATGTCGCGTAGCTGGTCGAGCGCGCACGATTGGAAATCGTGTATACCCCAAAAGGGTATCGAGAGTTCGAATCTCTCCATCTCCGCCATAAAAAAAGGAACTTTTGTAATTCAAAGGTTCCTTTTTTTTATCCAAGCTGCCGGGTTTGGCATATCAACAATCGGAATACTGTGGAGATTTGTTATGAAGACATATACGCTATGCGGCAGCATGAGATTTGAAAAAGAAATGCAGGAAGTTGCCTATTATCTTGAAACACAAAAGGGCTATAATATTTTACAATGCATTTATGCTTTGGCCGACACTAAACCAACTGCCAAGGAAATGCAGGCCCTTGAACTTGCACACTATCAAAAAATAGATTTAAGCGATGGCATCTATGTTTTGAACATTGACGGATATATTGGAGAGTCTGTCCGCAAGGAGATAGAATACGCCCAACGAAAAGGCAAGGAAGTCATTTACCATTGTAGCTGACAAAATTCAGTTATTCGAACAGTTTTCGCATCAAAATGGGTGTTGTTTTTACATTTCCAAACACAAATTATCTCCATAAACCACTTGAACTCATCGAGGTGAATTATGCCTGCAAGTACCATTGACCGTTTTCGAGGCGAATATGAATTTTTAAGCAATTTTTATCCGGCAAAACTGATGTATGACGGCATTGCATATTACAGCTCCGAAACTGCTTATCAGGCACAAAAGCTGGAAGATCCCGAGCAGCGAAAGCTCTTGGCTTCAATGTATGCAGACGAATCAAAACGGTATTTCAAACACATCGATATACGTCCCGACTGGGACGAGATAAAGCTGCAAACCATGGGCGACATTGTGAAAGCCAAGTTTGAACAAAATCCTCGTCTTGCAAAGCTCCTGTCAGACACAGTCGATAGCCACATAATCGAAGGAAACACTTGGGGTGATATGTACTGGGGTGTTGACCTAAAAACCGGCATTGGCGAAAACCACTTAGGAAGAATTCTGATGGAGCTTCGTAAACAGATATTAGACGGTAACCTTTCCGACAACAGCCACTTACGCCCCATTAGAGAATATACATTTCATGAGCATATACACTTAACCGATGAACATATAGAGGATATCTCATCATTTCTCACCGTTGTGGAAGCTGGCAGTAAATCTCTTCCATGCATCAAAACAGGCTGTGCCGCACAGCTCGATGCATCAACAATACAAACAGTTACTCCTGTCTATGGACGAGATGATGGATCTTTGCTTACCATAAGCTATAAAAACTGTTTGGACATCGCTGTTGAAGTCGGCGCAACGAGCATAGCATTCCCTCCTCTTTCAACAGGCAAAAACTGTTTTCCAAAGGAAAAAGCATCGGGCATAGCAGTTAACGCTGTACTTGAGTGGATTACAAATAATCACTGCCCACAAATGGATATTTGGTTTTCTGCCAATGATAAAAAGATATTTGACTGTTTGCTTAAGCATTTAGAATATAAGAGCCACGGTTGATCCGTGGCTCTTATTTATTCATCGTCCATCATTTCAACAGCAGTTTTCAGCACCTCATTTGCTATGCTTCCGCAGATGGCGCTGCCGGAGCCACCATTCTCTACAATGACGATAAACGCCAGAGGATGCTCCTCATCGTCCAGAAAGCCCGCATAGGTCGCGTGGGGCTCTACCCCTTCCCCAACCTCTGCTGTGCCTGATTTGGCGCAAATATTGAGGTCATAGGGGTCTCCGTAGACTGTGACAACATTATTGCGCATCATTTCCTTCATTGTCTGGCAGGTCTGCTCACTGAGTATTGTTTCTCCGGCTACTGTCTGACCATATTCTATATCCATCACACCACCGCCGGTAACAGATTGCAGCAGATGTGGATACACCACAGTCCCTCCATTACCAACCGCACCGACAAAAGTCATAAAAGCACAGGGGTTAATAAGATTTGTATACTGCCCAATACCTGCCCATGCAACGTTGGATTCTGTATTGTCTTTCAGAACAAAGCTTCCTCTGGCTGTTGATAATCCATCGAAGCTAAATGAGTCATTTACCAAAGCTTTGGATGCGTATTCAGTAAGAACATCAGCACCAAGCTGGGATGCGATCGAAGCAAAAGCACAGTTACATGAACGGGCAAGCGCTGTTTTGAAATCTATCTCACCATGAACACCGGCGCATACAATGGTGTCGCCCTCAACTTCAACGTCACCGTCACAGTAAAAGGTCTGCTGAAAAATATCATCAATAGTTTCAATAGCCGCGGCAGTTGTAACAAGCTTAAAAATGGAGCCGGGTACGTAAGTCGAGGAAATGAAACGGTTAACAAAGACACCTTCATATTTGCCTGTTGTGTCTGAACTTATATCCGGCATTGCCAGAGGGTCATAGGACATGCTGGAAGTCATGCAGATTATTTCACCGGTTTTGTAATTGTACACGCCAACACAGCCTTTTCTTCCCGCCAAAGCCTCATAGGCAACTGAACTGACCTTGGCACTGACGGTCAGCTTTAGCTCTGCACTGTCCCGGTTTAGCGCAAAAACGCCGTTCAAAGTATCGTACCCGCTCATCTCGTCAGCATATTCGTTAAGAACGATAGATGGTATATAACCATAGCTGTCGCCCGTAAGGTGAAGTAAAGCGGTTCTAACTGCAGGATTATTGCTGTATGAACGGCCTTCCTCTCCCGATTGCACCAGAATATCGCCTATTCTGTCACGAATAATTCCCGCGCTCAGATTACCGCCTGAATAAAGATTGCCATTTCCGGGATGTGCAGACCATGAATTACCATTTATAAGCACATCCGCAGCAAAGTACAGCAGTCCTGCCACCATCAAAGCGGCAAGAATGATAACGGTTTTGGATCGTCCGGATATTTTCTTCATTCCACCACTTCCTTTTGATTGATGACAAAATCTTCCGCACCTTCATCTTCAGGGTGCAGTCTAATTGCAAAGCTGGCATTCTGGCGCGTATCGGCTGCTTTAACAAACGCAAGAAGTCCCCATGACGCAAGCATCGAACTGCCGCCGTTAGACAGAAACGGGAACGTGACACCGGTGAACGGCAGTATATCCACCGAGCCAAACACATTCAGCATGGTCTGAACAAGCAGCATACACATGGCACTACAAGCTGCAATAACATAGAAAGAAGAACGCCCAACAGTTGCCGCTCTTATGGTGAATACCGCAAGCAGCACTACGCAGATAACACATGCCATGGCAATAATGAGTCCCAATTCTTCCGCAAGGAAGCAGAATACAAGGTCGGTATCGGAAGCCGCAACGTTTTTTAACCAACCGTTGCCTGCGCCAAGTCCCAGAAGTCCTCCGCTGGCGATGCACATCAGCGCTCTTGTTTGCTGGTATCCAGCATCATAAGGGAATTCCCAGATATGTCTCCATGACTGGAATCTGCTAAGTGCATGGGGTTTCAGCTTCAAAGCCATTACTCCGCCAAAACCAACTGACGCAGTAATCAACGAAATCGTTGCAAAGTCTCCCGAACGCAAAAAAGCAATAACAACAAAAGTTGCGAAGTAAACTATTGCTGTTCCAAAGTCGTTCATCAGCGCAAGGCTTCCACAGCAAATTCCCGCAAACAGGATAAACAGATACAGGTTTCTTTTAGTAACAAGTCTGTCCAAAGTAGATGCGCCGGTAAAAATAAAACATATCTTGATAAGTTCAGAGGGCTGGATAGAAAATCCTCCGATCATTATCCAGTTTTTTGCTCCGTAAACCTCTGTGCCAAAAATAAGATTGACAGCAAAAAGTCCAATACCGATAGCGGCCATATACCAACGAACCTTTTTAGTGCGTTGAAGATCGCGCATGAAAATACCCAGTGCGAGAAATATAATGATGCCGCCAACCACACATATAAGCTGCTTATACAGCTCATCAGGATTGTCGGAAGCAATTACGGACAACCCAAAAGTAGTCAGCAAAAAAGCGATGGATTCAATTTCGAAACCGGTTCTTCGCAGGCATCTGATAACAATGAAATACAACCACATTATCGCTGAAAGCAAACAAAACACAACAGTGATGCGCGGTTCAAGCTCCGGCACTTTTGAAATTGTAAGCTGCAAAGACAAGAGCATCTGCAGCAGCGTAATAAGCAAAAAAGTCACAGAAGGCTTTATACTTCTTCCGGGTTTTGTTCGGTAAGCAGCGTCTTCTGCTTTTTCATCCTCCGGTACAGGGATGAGCGTCATATCCACTCCACCCATAGTCAGTACGTCACCGTAACGAATATCCTCAGACTCTTCCACTTCTTTACCGTTTACAAGTACAGGATTGGTATTTCCGCTTATTACGGTTATTGTCCAAACTCCATCATCACCTCTTGTCAAAACACCGTGGTTTCTGGATACAGTGGGATAATTGAGCAGAATGTCTGACCTTTTTGCTCTTCCTATCAGGTTCTCCCAATGTTTTACAGGTATACGTCCGCCATTGGGTAAGGTCAAATATGCCCAAACTTCCGGTTCTTTTGGCCATTTGAGCAAAGAGACTCCGCAACGCACAACGATGGCGACCGTAAGAATGGGAAAAAGCACTCTGGAAATCAGGCAAACTGTGTCCTGAAACCCCAATTCCCACGGCAACTCCACCGCACTGAGCTTAAGGATCAATTCATTTATCAAAGTATATACAGGTTCCATATCGTATCCTTAACTGTTTAAAATAATGCCGCTATGATAACACAGACGATTCTTTTTTGCAAATGTTCCAGAACAAGGAAATGCCCATCGACTGATAGCCGATGGGCATAATAAGCTATTTATACGGGCTTTACAGGTATGATGAGTGCAGATAATATGTATGCAAGGAGACCAAAACCACCGCAAAGCGCACAAATTACCCATACCAGTCTAATGATAGTAGGGTCAATGTTAAAGTACTCACCGATACCACCGCATACGCCACAGATTTTTTTGTTTTCTTCGGAACGATACAGTTTCTTTTCCATCTTTTGTTCCTCCTCAATCTATTCTTTCAAAAAACTGATAAAGCTCAGTGCTCTCCAAAGCTGCTTCCAGTTCTCTTTCAGTATATGACAATTTTGCACCCATTGCAATACCGGCGAAAGCTAATACTGCACCAACAACGAGCAATATCGCACAGCAGCAAAGAGTAATTTTGATACCTTTTTTCATACTGCATTCTTCCTCCTTTTAAACGGTAACTTGCAAAGATCCACAAACCAGCTTATCAGTCCAGGAATCACTTTGACTGATGCCCATGTCATTAATATCCCAAAAACCAACCCAACCGCAAAGAGTACGATCCCAGTGCCGAGAATGAACAAGCCATCAGCCATCGAAATTGAAACAAAAGCAAAAACACTGATAACTGCAAGGGCAACACCAGCAATGGCAACCGCATAACCCGAAAGCATCAGGGCAAGCACGACAGCTGCTACGGCAATAAACACACCAAGCACTGCACATAAAATCCCGGCAACAACTGCTATGGCTCCTCCCGCAAGAGGTATAATGACCGGACTGAGCAGGACAAGTATAATGACAAGAAGTATCTTATTTGTATCGCTCAGTTTATGTTTTACCTTAACATTTTTATTTACGTTGCTTTCGGAAGTCTGACTGTTATACTCATTGATTATATTCTTTGCCACAGCTTCCGGAGTACCAAGCTTTATAACTGCCCGTTCTTCATCAGCAGCCTCGGAAAAGTATTCCTCATAATAGCTTATAGCCATCTGTCTTTCCTCTTCAGGAAGAACTTCAAGCTCCTTACTGAGTTTATCAATGAACTCATGACTTTTCAAAATCCACACCCCCGTTAAGCACAAAGTCTATACCCTTTTTATGACTCTCCCAATCAGATTTGTAAGCAGCCAGTTGATTTATACCATCATCTGTTATTGCATAATATCTTCTGTTTCTGCCGTTATGTTCTTTATCGTAAGTAGTCAGTTTTCCCTCTTTTTGAAGTCTCCTAAGAACGGGGTACAGCGTTGATTCGGAGATCTCAATTGCTTCTCTGATGTTTTGAGTTATCCTGTAGCCATATGTATCTTCTCTTGCGCATACAGAAAGTACAAGGGCTTCCAAAAGCTGGGTACTTATTGCAAAAGCCAAATAACCACCTCCATGCTTTATTGTTAATAATATTATATATTGTATAATATTATCTGTCAATAGACAAACTAAAAAAGGGCTGTAAAAAAACTCCGATCTGTCATTGCGAGCCATCGAAGATGGCAAGTGGCACGCGGTCAGCACAGCTGACCGGTCAAAGATGCAGACGAGCTGCATCTTTTGAATCCGTTTGAATTGCTCTGCAATTAGCAGAATTAACGGATTCTCACGAGCAGCAAGCTGCTCTCAGAATGACGCTGCGAATTTTTTTACAGCCCCTTAAGTATTCAATTTACTGCAAACTTACACGGATAATACAGCTAACTGTCTCGCCACCAACAGTAGTATAAACAGTAGTTGTTCCGCTGCCGGCAGCTTTGACAAGACCTGTGGAATCGACAGTCGCAACAGACTCGTTCTTGCTGATCCAAGTAAGACTTGATGTATCTATCGAAGAAGAGTCGCTGGTTTCAACCTTCAGGGCAACCTGCTCACCAACAGTAAACAGTGTAACGTCTGTATGGTTCAAGGTGACAGTTATCTCGCTGCCATCTTCAGCGGTAATGCTGGGAATATTTACTCTAACAACACACTCTGCCAAGACACCGTCAAGATTGGCTTTAATGGTAGCAGTACCTTTACTTACCGCAGTAACTACACCGTTGTCATTAACAGTCGCAACCATCTCATCACTGCTGCTCCAGACAAGCTGAGCAGATTCAGAAGAAGAGATATCCTGAACACTGAGTGTTGCTGTCTCACCAACAGAAGTCATGGTGATATCCTCAGTAGACATGGTAAGGTATTCACCCACCTCAAAGCTGCATCTTACAATGCAGGAAACGGTCTGATCGCCGCAAGTAGCTGTAACATAGGCTGTACCGCCATTTACAGCAGTAGCGCTGCCGTTGGAGTCAACTTTAACAACCTTGGGATCTGAGCTGGACCACTCTACATAGTCTGCTGCAGAAGAAGGTTCTGTCATAACATTGAAGTTCCAAACCTCACCGCGACTGAAGAAAGTGATATCAGTACGGTTGATCGTCATAGACGTGCATTGAACAGCGGGAGTTTCAATGACAGGGTCTTCAATAGCAGGTGTTTCAGATACATCAGGTTCGATTGGTTCATCAGGCACAGCAGGTATCTCATCAGGAGAAGGACTTGAGATCACAGGCTCAGAAACATCGGGCTGCTGAGGGTCGCTAATGACCATAGACGGAGAAACTGACACTTCAGAAGAAGAACTGTTTCCAACTTCGGCCATGGGATCATTTTCCTCAACCGGCAGCGATACACTGGTCTGCGGTTCATTCTGATCTGATCCGCCAAAGTTTATCATGCCGAGACGATAGAGCATAAACACAGCAGCGATAATAATAGCTATGCCAGCTACAACAAGGATAACCGATTTAAGCCAGATAGGGATTCTATCAGCGTTGTCGCTGTATTCGATATCTTCTTCCTCTTCGTCGTAATCGTTTTCAACAAAAGGATTCTCGACTACAGCCGACTTCTTCATTACATTTTTATTTTTTTCACCGCACTCGGGGCATCGACTAAGCTCTGCCGAGTATTCTTCTCCGCAAAAGGTGCAATATACTTTTTCGTTGTCCATTGCCATCCCTCACAATCCAGTTAATAATAATGGTACTTTATGTATACCGAATTTATTTTACATTATGTAACCCATGTTAGTCAAGGGCTTTACCTGTCAATTTTTCTGCGATAGACAAATCTTTTTCTGCGGCCTGTTCATCGCCCAGCTTTCTATTTACCTGCGATCTGAGATTAAGAGCTCCAACAAGCCTTGGCTTAACAACTTCTTCGTGTTTTTCCATGAGATCATTGAATAACGCTACCGATTCAGATAAATCATTTTTTGCATCATCATATTTCTCATTTTTTAGCAGGACTTCTCCCCTGCCCATAAGCATAGTTGCAAGGTCAATGCGTCCGGAAGGCGTTTTGATAGCACCCGACACCTTCTTGATCATTATAACTCTCGTATAATACTTCTCTGCCTCATCAAAGTAGCCAAGACATTTACAAGCTGCCGCAAGGTTTGTCAATGCAACAGGAGTTGTGGAAGAAAAAGTTTCACCTTCTATCTCCACAGCCTTCAGACCATCCTGTCTTGCTTCTTCAAACCGCTGCATATTTACAAGGATACCGGATCTATTTGCCAGGCATTTGAGCAATATTCTTTTTGTTTTATCGTTTCTAACATCAATAGAGTTATAAATCTCAATTGACTTATTAAAATCGTCACAAGCGTCCTGAAGCTTTCTCAAACGGCAATATGCGCTTCCTCTGTCTGCCAGAATGGCCATTACCTTTATCTGCCCGTCAGTTCCACTCAGTCTCGATGCAATTTTTAATGCTTCACTGAAACACACGATACTGCTGTCATGCTTCTTAACTCTGCCATAAAGATTTGCCAAGCTGAGCACTCCGGAAATACGAACTTCTTCACCGCCATTGTATCCTGCGGCAACATCAGCACTCCGTCTAAAATCTCTGATCGCCGACTCCAAATCTCCCAAAGCCTGTTCAGTATTGGCACGACCTGCCAGCGCCAGCGCCTCTATCATATATGTACTCTCATTTTCGGACGCTCTAAGAGCATCACAAATCAAAATAAAGCTGTCATGCTGCTTCTTACGCTGGGCAAGCTGATCCTTTGTCGCTTTAGCATAGCCAAATGGTGAAAAGATATTTTTTATCAGTTCGCCAAACTCCTTTCTTGCGCCAACCGCATCGGATTCGCTCCCGTTCTCTAATATATATTCATTAAACTGCTCTATCAGCGGTTTTAAGTCAAAGCTTTTCATCTAACCAGTTCCTTAATTATTTTATTTTTTGATTATATCAGATATCATAAGCACTGTCAAAAATGCGAAATACTTGCTTTTTCCTCCTATTTGGCGTACAATAAAATGAATTATATGTAGAGGAGTTCCTTCATGGAAGAATTCAATAAAGTTTCTCCACTGCTTGATAACTGGACCATTGGCGAAAAAATCGAAAACGACGGTTCAGCAGACGTTTACCTTGTCAGCAGTGACGGCAGCGGTATGGGAAGTCTTGCCATACTCAAGCATTATTCATATCCAAAATCCAAGGCTCAGCTTGATGCTTTGTACTATGCCGGAACAGTATCAAGCGAAAAGGAAGCTAAGGAATATATCGCGAAAGTTGTAAAGGAACAGGCATACGAACTATCCTATCTTAAGCGTTTAAAAGACAGTCAGTACATATTCACCGCTTTGGATTATCAGATACTGGAAAAGTCCGAATACCCCGGTTTCGACATCTATGTTCTGATGGATTATACCGAAACTCTCAGCAAATACCTTAAGTACAATGCAATGACACACCTTCGCGCAATAAACCTCGGCATCGACATTTGTTCTGCGCTTGAAGATTTGCGTGCAAATGGACTTATTCATCAGAACCTTAAGCCCAGCAATATTTTTATCAGTAATTATGGTCAGTATATGTTGGGTGATTTTGGCTACGCAGAAATAAGTCGTCTCAATGGTTCTTATGTTCCTGAGAACTACATCAACGACTATTCAGCCCCTGAAATTACAGGACTTATGGGTCAGCCCAACACCACAATGGATATCTATTCTCTTGGTCTTGTGCTGTATCGAATAATGAACGCAAATCATGCACCTTTTGAAGACGAAAAGACTTCGGCTTCTGCTGCAAAACAGCTTAGAGAAAGCGGCGAGGAGCTCCCCGTCCCCATGTATGCAGACTACGAGCTATCTGAGATTATTCTCAAGGCCTGCGCGTTCAAACCCGAAGACAGATATCAGACTCCAACTGAGTTTAAAAACGCTCTGAAGGACTACTATTTGCGCAACACAGTGCCGGATGAGCTTATCGTCCCCCCAATTAATAACTTTGAGGAAGACGATGACTGGGAGCCTGATTTTGAAGAAGAATTGGAACCGGTTAAAAATGTTTCTGTTGAAGAGTTGGATGAAGATTTCAAGCAAAACTTTACTCCCTCCAACGACGTCTCAGTTATATCCAATACATCTGCCGAAGTTCCCAAAAAATCAAACAGAAGTTTCTGGATAGGAATGCTGATAGTCTGCCTTGTGATCTGTGTTGCAGGCTTCTTTGCCTTCAAGTATTGGCCTACAGTTGAGGTCTATTCCATAGATGCTGAAGTCACAGGCTCCGATGTTATCATTGTTTCATGGGAAAGCGGTGGTTATAATAATCAGAGTTGGAATCTCACCTGCGCAGATGCTTACGGCAACAAGAGTGAGCATACTGTTAACGGCAGCAGTTACGTTCTTTCTGAACTGGCTGCAGGAACCCAGTACGAAATCACCATTGAGCCTTCTCAGGGATATGTTCGCATGAACGGAGTTTCCAAGACGACAGTATCAACCATCAGCCACACAACAGTAGCTGATTTCAGAGCCGAGGTACTCTCTTCCACCTCAGTAAGACTTGACTGGACAGTAAATGGTACTGCTCCGGAAAGTTGGAACATTACCTACACCGTGGATGGCAGTGAGGTCGTCAAAAACGTTACCGGCAACAGCATCGAAATCGATGGACTTATTTCCGGTGACTACTATACCTTCAATCTTTCCACCGATTTTGAGACCCTTGTTTCCGGCAGTACTGTCGTATCCTGTCAAACTCCCTGGCATACTGAAATGTCATCACTTGAAGCTGTCAGCAACATGCCTACCACAATTGATATTTCGTGGAAATCAAAAGGACATACTCCGGAGGTTTGGGAGCTTACCTGTACGGCTTCAGACGGAAGCTTCATAAAAATGAATGTTGTTGGCAACAGCTGGACAGTGGAAAACCTTCTTCCGGACACCGAATACACCTTCGATGTTGTGCCTTCAGGCAATTATGAAACCTCGGGTCAAACCAGCGTTAGCTGCAAAACAGGAAAATGCGAAATACTTTCCATTGATTACAGCTCCAACAGCCCATTTAGTGGAACAATAAGCTGGACGGTAGACGGTATAATACCAGAGGAATGGTCAATTGAATATGGTGTTGTTGGAGATGAAGTCCTCAGCGAACTGGTTACCAGCAGCAGCATTGCAATGTCAGCTCTTTATCCCGCATCAACATATACTTTTAAACTATCAGCACCTTCTCAATACAGCCTGTCCGGTGTCACTGAAACTACATTCACAACGGCCAATGCTGAACAGTTTACAGACTATGGATGCAAAAACGTATCAATATACATGTATCTTTCCACAGATACTGAATATGAAACTCCAATGGATACCTTTACCTCAAATCAGTCGGTAAACCTTGTTATTTCTGCCGAGTATGATGAAACATCAGAAGATAAGTCAGTATCTACAGCATACTTTATAAGAAATAACGGAGGCAAGATAGTCAGCTATACACAAGGTCAGCGCACTTGGTCCGGAGAATGGACAGAGCTTGACCACACCGATGCTTTGACTACCCTGCCTGAAGAACCGGGAATCTACACACTGGAGATTTATTTCAACGGAAAGATATTGGCAACAAAAGAATTCTATATGGAGTAAACAAAAAGACCTGACATTAAGGGAGTTGGTCATATCTCTATGACCAACTCTCAATGAAGTTTTCCCTAGCGGGAAAGTGAAGTATTTCCTTTGGAAATATGATGTTTTGCTGACGCAAAATGATGTATGCCTGCGGTATTTTTAGGTATCACTTCGTGATTATAAAAATATTAAAGGACGATATCCGAGGATATCGTCCTTTTCCTTAATGTTTTCGCAGAAAACATATCATGGGCGAAGCCTGCATCATACGCCGAAGGCGTATATCATGGATTTGCGAAGCAAATACGCATCATTGGCAGCTGCGGAAATCCCTTTCC
>CAZIPP010000032.1:0-14720 GCA_964541215.1 uncultured Oscillospiraceae bacterium | reverse complement strand
TGGCAATTTCATGGGTCAGCTCTGCTGACCCGAGGGTTCACGAGTCCCCAACCAAAACCAAGCACCAATTATGATACAATGTATGATACAATGAGTATCACAATTGGTATTTTGTTTTTATTCTTTAAAACGGAGGAATAAAATTGAAACAGGGAATCATTATTTTTGGACCAGCAGGTTCCGGGAAAACGACACTAGGTCGTATGGTTGCAGAGCAACTGGGAATTTTGTTCGTGGATATTGACGACTATCTTTGGCGGAATGACACGGAAATCCCCTTTTCGGTTATGTACTCTCGTTCAGAAAAAATCAACGGACTAATGGACTCAATTGCTCTGACAGACCGCTTCGTTATGGCCGGTTCTATGGATAGTTTTCATGAATACTTTGATCCGTTTTTTATTCTGGCTGTTCACTTGACGGCACCTGCAGATATACGTGTCGCCAGAGTCCATCAACGGGAATACAAAGAGTTTGGAAGCAGAGTGCTTAGTGGCGGCGATATGTACGAGTCGCACCAACGCTTCCTCGACGATGCTGCCAGTTATGATTTCGGTGGTGGCTCCACAAGCATGGATTTGCACAAAAAATGGGCAGATTCATTGCAGTGTCCGGTTCTCCGATTGGACGGGAGCGATGATTTGGGGAATAATTCCAGAATCATCGCAGAGAAATATGGAGCATTGTGTGCGGTTTAATTATCAGGATACGGGAACCGTCAGATATCATGCACATATTGGTCAAAATACATTTTTCTTCTTGCGCCATAACAAGATTCCAGGTTCAAACTCATAATTAAATTCATCTTGGCATATTCTGCCTGTTCATTCAATTATTGATAAAGCACCCGAAAACACATCCGTAATATTTAGGGTAAACCGGAAGTTATTCTCCTTTGGTTGATAATGTGTGCATTATATGATAGAATAATATGATGTGATAATGCGTCGAATTTTGGGAGGGAGCAGTCTTGGCGAAGGTCAGCATTATAGTACCGGTATACAATTGCGAAAGCTTTCTCCCCCGCTGTCTGGACAGTCTGATGGCTCAGACCTTCTCTGACTGCCGCTTCATCATCGTGGACGACGGCTCAACAGACAGCAGCGCCGACATTATAACCGGCTACGCTGAGCGCGACAGCCGCTTTGAACTCATCTCCCAGCCCAATGGAGGTGTTTGCGCCGCAAGAAACGCCGGGCTTGCCGCGGCAGACGGAGAGTTTATCGCCTTTGTGGATGCCGACGATTATGTTGTTCCCCGGTTTATCGAAACTCTGGTAACAGCCATAGAAAAGCATAACGCCGACATTGCCATGTGCGATCACGACAAGGTTTTCAGCTCCCGGGTGGAGCAAAGCGTCCTCAGACTTGAAGATGAGGTGATAACCGATCCCGGCTGCTGGTGGCTGTGCTGCGTGACCCGTTCTCCCGAGCTGTGGAACAAGCTGTACCGCCGGTCTGTCATTGAAGCCGCAGGCGCGTCCTTCATGATGAAAAGCGGTGAGGACTATATGTTCAACACCGCTGTTGCCACCGAGGTAAAAAAGGCGGTCACCATCAAAGACAGCCTTTACCGATACGTTCAGCGCAAAAGCTCCATCATGCGCACCGCCGGAAACTCCGGCGAAAGCTATACCTTTATCAACGCCTTTATGGATGTCCACGCCGGTAATGAGGTTTACATAAATTTAGGCTTCGATGTTGAAGAGCTGCTGTGCGCTTATGCGTTTACCGCCCTGATGCACTCTTCGGAAGCCATAGGGCAGTCAACCGCGTTTTATAAAGAGCAGCTCAAAACACTGTCCGTCTGGGGTGGATACCGCAGCTTCTGCAAAGCCATGGCAAAGGGTTCGGCAATGACCGAGCTGACAGCCAACGGCTCTGTTGGCAGAAAGTTTGCCGCGCTTATGCGACCGGTGTTTCTGCCTGCGTCACTGGGGCTGGACAGTCTGACAGCCGCCTTGCTGCCGCCTGTTCAGCGAATGATACAAAAGAGAAAACGTGGAGATCTGGAGGATCTGGTGTGATGGAAAGCAGAAAAGTCTGCATCTGGTGTGAAAAATGGGGCTCCGGCGGTATTGAATCCTTCATCGTAAACATTCTGGAAGCCATGGACCGCACCGGGCTGGACATAAAGCTTGTAACGGCAAAATACGAATCTGATGTTTTTGACCCAAGACTGGAAAGGCTCGGTATCAGCAGGATACTTCTTTTTGACCGCGATATCGAATCCGCCATAGAGCGAAATCTGAAAATGCCCTCTGCCTTTAAGGCTGTGCTTCGTCAGGAACGTTTTGATGTGATCCATCTGAACATATATCACGGCGTTGCCATGCAGTACGCAGGGCTTGCCGAAAAAGCCGGAGTGAAGACCCGGATAATCCACAGTCATAACGGTGCTTTACGCCCCAGTAAAACACGATTTTTGAAAGAATTTGCCCACAAACTGGCAAGTAACACTATGTCAAAGTTTGGAACTCACTTCTGCGCCTGCTCCGATGTGGCGGCAGAGTGGATGTTCCCCAAAGCTGTTGCGGCAAAGACGCGGATGATAGCCAACGGCGTTGACCTCGGTCGCTTCGCCTTCGATGGAAAGCAGCGAGCCGAAACACGGCAGACACTGTGTCTGGGCGATGCTTTTACCCTTTGCTGCGTGGGCAGGATATGCAGCCAGAAAAACCAGACCTTCCTGCTGGAAGTCTTTGCCCATATTCTGAAGTCCGAACCCACAGCGCGGCTGCTTCTTGCCGGCGCTGACGATTCGGGCGGCGAGCTCGTCCGTCTTGCAGACAGCCTTGGAGTGTCCGATAACGTGTCTTTCCTCGGCGTGACCGACAGCATACCCCAGCTGCTTTGGGCATCGGACGTATTCGTTCTTCCTTCCCTGTTTGAAGGCAACCCCGTTTCCGGTATCGAAGCTCAGGCAAGCGGTATCCGTTGCTTTTTCTCCGATGCCATAACCCGCGAAGCAGACCTTACCGGTCTTGTAACATATCTTTCACTGGCGGACAGTGCTGAGCACTGGGCATCCGTCATCCTGTCCTCGGCGGACTATGAACGGCAAGACACAGCCCCCCTGCTCAGGCAGAAGGGCTATGACATAAAAGACTCGGCAGCCTTGCTGGGTCAATTGTACAGAGGTTAACATAATTATGAACAACCTTCGTCAGCTTCAGCTTACCGAGCTGGAGATCCTGCGTTTTTTCGACAAGCTCTGTCGGGAAAACGGGCTTAAATATTTCATAGTAGCAGGCACGCTGCTGGGCGCTGTCCGCCATGGCGGGTTCATCCCCTGGGATGACGACATTGACGTTGCCATGCCCAGAGCCGATTTTGAGCGTTTCAAGACCCTCATGGCTTCCGACCGGCACGACTGCTATTTCTATCAGTGTCACGACACCGAGCCGAACTACATTTTTGGCTTTTCCAAAATTCGTCTTAAAGGCACTGCCGTATGCGAAAGCTACCTTGAAAATGTGGAAATGGAAAAGGGCGTTTACATAGACATCTTTCCCCTTGATCCCTGTCCCGACGGCGCTGCGGGCAAGCTGATGTTCAAGGCGGTGGAGGTCATAAGCTGCGCGCTGATGACCCGATCCGGCATGGATTTTTGCTGCGGATATACCAAAAAATATATGCGCGCGCTTTACCGTCTGCTGTGCCTGATGCCCATTTCCGCACTGATAAAGCTGCGAAACGCTGCTGTAAAGCTTTTCGGGCACCTTGCAAACGGTGACCTTGTGTGTACCGTATTCGGCTGCCACGGCTTTCCTGCGGAGACCTACCGTAAAGAATGGCTGGGAGCCGGCTGCGAAATGCGGTTTGAAGGCTTGAGCGTCTTTGCCCCCTGCGATGCCGACGCCGCTTTGACCAATATGTACGGCGATTACAGCCTTCCGCCGGAAGACAGAACCGGCCATTTTGAACTTGAAAAAACTCAACTGAACCTGGATTAACGATAAATGGAGAACGTTATGAAAAAAGTCATCACCTACGGAACCTATGATCTGCTGCATTACGGGCACATAAACCTGCTGCGCCGCGCAAAATCACTCGGTGATTATCTCATAGTAGCCCTGTCTACCGATGAATTCAACCGCGACAAAAAAGGCAAGCAGTGCTATTTCAGCTACGAGCAGCGCAAACAGCTGCTGGAAGCTGTGCGCTACGTTGACCTTGTTATCCCCGAAAACGACTGGGACCAGAAGATAAGCGACGTTCAGGAGTTCAAGGTAGACGTTTTTGCCATGGGCAGCGACTGGGAGGGCAAGTTCGATTTCCTTAAAGACTACTGCGAAGTCGTCTACTTCCCCAGAACTCCCGAGATATCCACCACCCAGATAAAACAGCAGCTTGGAAATAAGGAGCAGTCCAATGACTAACGAACAGGCTACCCGCCGCATAGAGCGCTTTGAAAGCTTTAAAGCCAGTTCCCCGCTTTGGAGTTGTGCCAAAAAGGTATACCACTCTGTGCTGGATAAAACCAACAGGATCGACAGTAAGCTGGTGCTGTTCGATTCATATTTCGGCGGCAAATACGCCTGCAATCCCCGGGCGCTATACGAGCAGATGCTGAAAGACCCCAAATACAGCGACTACCGCTTCGTATGGGCTTTCAAAAAGCCCGCCACCCATCCGGAGCGGTACCGCCAGCATCAGCTTTCTCTGCCCGACAGCAGGCGCACAAAGACTGTGCAGTACAGCTCCATCAAATACCGCCGTCTGCTGATGAAAGCCGGGTACTACATCACCAACTCCATAACCCCCGATTTTATGCAGCATCAGGATGGACAGGTCATCGTCCAGACATGGCACGGCACTCCCCTTAAACGGCTTGGCTGCGATATAGAGGTCGACGGCAACGAAAATATGACCATCGACCAGATACACGAACGCTACATGAGCCGCGCCAGAAAGTACGACTATTTCCTGTCTCCTTCGGATTTTTACACCGAAAAGCTTACCTCAGCCTTTGCGCTGGACAAGGCAGGCGTTGAAGATATCATCCTTCAAAAGGGCTATCCCCGAAACGATTTTCTTTTCAATTACACCGAAGAGGACGTGAAGCGGGTCAAGTCCAAATACGGCATCCCCGACGACAAAAAGGTCATCCTGTACGCTCCCACCTTTCGCGACAATCGGCTCAACGACCGTGATATGCCCCAGATACCGCTGGATTTTGACCGCCTGAAACAGGAGCTGGGAGACGAATACGTTATCCTTTTCCGTACCCACTACCTCGTCCGGGGCGAAGTGGATTTCTCCGCCATGGACGGCTTTGTGCTGGACGCCATTGCCGAAGAGGATATCAACGACCTGTACATAGTCAGCGACCTGCTTATAACAGACTATTCCAGCGTTTTTTTCGACTATGCCAACCTGAAACGCCCCGTTATCCTTTTCACCTTTGATCTGGACGAATATGCCGACGAGATAAGAGGCTTCTATTTCGATATCCGCAGCCTGCCCTTCCCCATCGTTATGGATCAGGACGAGCTGACATCAGCCATAAAAAGCATGGACTTCAGGTACGATGAAGCCTACAGAGCCTTCAACGAAAAATTCAATCCTATGGAAGACGGTAATTCCTCCGCCCGGGTGCTGGAAGAAATTATCAGGGAGAAGTAATGATCCAGAAAATAAAAAAACACAGCTTCCTGTTTACGGAGCTGGTAAAACGTGACTTTAAAAAGAAATACAAGCGCACCATTTTGGGCGTGTTCTGGAGCGTGCTGTCTCCCCTGCTGAACCTGCTGGTAATGAGTCTGGTATTTACCCAGTTCTTTGGCCGCTCCACACCCCATTACACGATATATCTTTTCGCGGGAAACCTTGTGTTTTCCTATTATCGTGAATCCACCAACAGCGGTATGCAGTCTCTGGTGACCAACGCCAGCATCTTCAAAAAGATAAACGTGCCGAAATATATGTTCCTCCTCAGCAAAAACGCGTCATCCCTTATCAATTTCAGTCTGACGCTGGTGGTGTTCTTTATCTTTGTGGCCGGCGATGGCATAGCGTTTACATGGAAATTCCTGCTTTTGCTGTATCCCATCGCCTGTATGGTGCTGTTCAACATGGGAGTGGGTCTTGTCCTGTCGGCGCTGTATGTATTTTTCAAAGACATACAGTACCTTTACGAGGTATTCACCACCCTGCTGATGTACTGCTCCGCCATATTCTACACCATAGACGGCTATTCCCCGGCGGTGCAAATGATATTCCACATCAACCCCGTATACGTTTACATCAACTATTTCCGCCAGATAATCATTTACGGAGCCATCCCCTCTCCCCTGTACCATCTGCTGATGGCTTTTGACGCAGCGCTGGTGCTTGGTTTGGGCTTCTTTATTTACAAGAAGTACAACCACCAGTTCCTTTACTATGTATAGAGGTGCAAAATGTCACAAACAATGCTGAAGCTTTCGGATGTTTCCATCCGATATATGACCGGTGATTTCAAGTCCATCGGCTTAAAGGAATATGTGGTACGCAGGCTGTCGGGCAATTACCATGTTAAGGATTTCTGGGCGGTAAACGGAGTGTCCTTCGAGGTCTGCAAGGGCGAGATGCTGGGCATCGTGGGCAAAAACGGCGCAGGCAAATCCACTTTGCTCAAAGCCGTAAGCGGCATCATGGAACCCACCCGGGGCAAAGTCACGCTGAACGGTACCGTTGTCGCGCTGCTGGAGCTGGCTTCCGGTTTCGACAACGAGCTGACCGTTAAGGAAAACACCTTCCTGCGCGGAGCTCTGCTGGGTTACACCAGAAGGTTTATGGAAGACGCCTACGACGATATCATCGCCTTCGCGGAGCTGGAAGAGTTTCAGGACAGACCATTCAAGCAGCTGTCCTCCGGCATGAAATCCCGCCTTGCTTTTGCCATAGCCAGCTTCGTACAGCCCGAGATACTTATACTGGACGAAGTCCTTTCCGTGGGCGACGGCGCTTTCCGCAAAAAAAGCGAAGCAAAAATGAAGCAGATACTGGAATCCGACGCCACCACCATTCTGGTCTCCCACTCTCTGGAGCAGGTCCGCAGCCTTTGCGACAGGGTTTTGTGGATGGACAAGGGCAAGCAGATAGCCTTTGGCGAAACACAGGAGATCTGCGACAGATACGAAGCCTTTTTGGAAACGGGAGTAATCGAATAAAACAAAACGCTGTCATTTCTCCATTGCTGCACAATGGAAAAATGACAGCTTTCCTTTTACATTTTACATTTTTAACAATGTCTGTTTGTCCACCTTGACGCCCTTCATGGGCATTTTATCAAGGACAACGATAGAGCGCGGCAGCTTGTAATTTTCCATAGAGCCTGCCAGAAACGCCTTGAAATCGGCAGCGTTGTATTCCACGCCCTGCTCCATCTGGATAAACAGCTTGGGCACCTGACCGTTGAGCTTATCCTCAACGGGAACACATCCGGCATATACCACGCCGGGATACTTCACCGCAAGGCTTTCCAGCTCCTGAGCAGATACCTTTACGCCGCCAACATTGATAACATCGCCCCGTCTGCCCAGTACATAGATGAAGCCATCTTCATCAATATAGCCCTGATCGTTGGTATACACAGTGTCACCCACCAGAACACCGGCAGTAAGCTCCGGTTCGTTCCAGTAGCCTATCATATGGGTGCCGCTTTCAAAGGCAATGAGACCGGGTTTTTCACGGGTGGCAGATATCTCGTTTCTTTCATCATCCACGATAAAGCATCGGCTGTCGGGCATCTGCCTGCCAATGCAGCTGGTCTTGCCGGGATGCTTTGAAAAGTCGTATTTGCCCACGCAGAAAACCTCGGAAAGCCCATAGGCAAAATAAAGCCGGGTATTGGGCAGCAGGGACATTATCTTTTCCCTGTCGCTGTCGGGGTAAGCGGAGGCCCCGGAATCGATATACTTCAGCTGATCCCTGTACTCGCCCAGCCTGTCTTTGGAAAGAGTTAGCAGCATTCTTGCCGCGGAAGGCAGCAGATGAGTGGCTGTTACCTTTTTCTCTGTCATGGTCTGGAAGAATTTTTTTGTCCTTACCATGCCGTCGAACATAACAAGAGTGAAGCCGCCGAAAATAGCGGCGTCCATTTTCCGCAAAGCATTTACATGGCTGACGGGTCCGTATACCATATACACAGTGTCAGGCTCCGCTTGCGAGGTTATAAGCTGGTTTTCCGCCACCTTATAAACAGCTCCATGACCTGTCAGCACGCCCTTCGCCTTGCCGGTGGTACCGGTGGTAAAGATAAGATCCGCAGGCTGATCCGCTTTGGGGAAAGGCAGCTGCTCACCGGCAAAAGGCTCTGCCAGCTGAAACAGCAAAGACGCGTCAATGATATCGCAGCTTACGTCAACAGCCTTGTCGGACACCAGAAACCTTGCGCCCACCGCGTCCAGAATGGTTTGGACATTGTCTTTGGGGACCTGCTTATCCACGGGTACCGCGATACAGCCCGCGTACTGCGCACCATAGTATGCCGCAGCGAACCGGGCTGAATTGGTAGCCTGAACCAGCACGCAGTCTCCTTCCTGCGCTCCCAATGAGCGCAGATAGCCCGCAGTTCCGCTGACGGCAGCCCAAAGCTCAGCATATGTATATTCCGAATTTTCATCAGAAACAGCAATATGATCGGCTCTCGACCGGGAATGCTGATAAATTTTCTCGCACAAAGAAGACATATTCAAACCCTACTATCAAAAAGAATTATGAATTCAATAGAATATAACCATCACTTTGTGTAACAAATATGCACCGAATGTGTCAACTTTGTGTCTCTCAAGCGATAAAAAGCTGCCGTTTTAATTACGGCAGCTGAGACTGTCAAATAACCTCGTAGAGTTCGCTGACGAAGTCAGCGAATAAAGTCTAATATGAAATTTCCGGCAGCATGTATGTCGGAAATTTCTCTATACAGTTTGCAAACGTGCGAAAAATCCCACTTATGTGGGATTTTGAGTGCGATGCAGCAAACTGAAAAACCGTGTCAAAATAGTCCGTTGGACTATTTTGACACGCTCAGCTGCCGTTTTAATTACGGCAGCTTTCGATCACATTTTCTTCAATGCCTGTTTGTCTACCTTGACTCCCGTCATAGGCATCTTATCCAGCACTGTTATAACTCTGGGCAGCTTATAGTTTTCCATTGAAGCCGCCAGAAACGCCTTGAAATCGGCGGCGTTGTATTCCACGCCCTGCTCCATTTCAATGAACAGCCTCGGCACCTGACCGTGGAGCTTGTCCTCAACGGGGATGCAGGCGGCGTAGGCAACGCCATTATATTTGACAGCAAGGTTTTCCAGCTCCAAGGCGGAAACCTTGATGCCGCCGACGTTGATAACATCACCACGGCGACCAATAACATAGATAAGTCCATCCTCATCTATAAAGCCAAGGTCATTGGTATAGATAGTATCTCCGGTAAGCACGCTGTCTGTCAGCTCAGGCTCGTCCCAGTAGCCTATCATATGGAACTTGCTTTCGTAAGCAATAAGACCGGGGTTTTCACGGGTAGCGCCGGTTATCTCGTTGCGGTCATCGTCCACGATGAACACCCGTGTATCGGGCATTGGCCAGCCCACACAGCTGGTACGACCGGGATACCGGCTGAAGCAGTATTTGCCGATGCAGTAAACCTCGGATGCGCCATAGGCGTAATAAAGTCTGGTATTGGGCAGCAGGGACATTATCTTTTCCCTGTCGCTGTCGGGATATGCCAGAGAACCGGAATCGATATACTTTATCTGATCCTTATAGTCGCCCAGCCTGTCTTTGGAAAGAGTTAGCAGCATACGGGCGGCAGAAGGCAGCAGATGCATGGCGGTCACACCGTATTTTTCGATGGTGTTGAAGAACGCCTTTATCCTTACCATGCCATCAAAAAGCACAAGAGTGAAGCCTGCGTATACAGCAGCGTCTACCTTACGGAGCGAATACACATGATTCAAAGGTCCATAGACCATATACACAGTGTCAGGCTCCGCTTTTGAGGTCAAAACCTGATTTTTTGCCACCAAAAACAGGGAATAATGCCCTGTAAGAACACCTTTTGCTTTGCCGGTGGTGCCGGTGGTAAAGATAAGATCCGCAGGCTGCTCCGCCTCGGGGAAGGTCAGCTGCGTTCCCGCATAGGGTGCGGACCACTGAGGCAGCTGCGCCATATCAATGATCCGGCAGGGCGCGTCCACCGTCCTGGCGGAAATGAGCCATTTTGCTCCGGTGGCTTCAAGGATGCTTTTTACATTATCCTCGGGCACCTGCTTATCGATAAGAACAGAAATGCATCCGGCGTACTGAACACCATAGTATGCAGAAACGAACGACACTGTATTGGTCGCCTGAACCAGCACACAGTCTCCCTTTTTCAGTCCAAGAGACAGCAGATATCCGGCAACGCCGCTTATTTCGTCCCAAAGCTGACCATAGTCTGCCTGACGTGTCTCGTCTATGGCAGCTATGGCGCCGGGTTTATTTTTAGAGTTTTCAAAAATTTTCTCGCACAGAGAAACCATGGAGTACCTCCACTTTCGGTATTTTACCCGCTCCGGGTCGGCCAGTACCCGGGGCAGTCTGAGCATTAAAGTCCGTTCTGCAGGCTGTTGATAAGCTCGATCATGGCATCAACAGAGTTGAGGTTTTCGGGTACCAGATCGTCAACGGAAACTTCGATGTCGAAAGCGTCGTTAAGCTCAACAACAACGGTAACGATGTCGAAAGAATCGAGGATGTTGTCGTCGATGAGGGTAGTGGCGGTCTCAAAATCAACTTCAGGCTTAATGTCCTTCAAAATAGCAAGCAGCTGTTCTCTCATTTTTATTACTCCTTAAAACGTTATTGGCATATTATAAGCCATTTTATCAACTATATAATTCTAACACAAAGTCAGGAAAAAGCAATATATAATAATAAAACCCTGCTGCGTACATTATCCGCAGCAGGGTAAATTTTATTTTTTGTTCTTCTTTTCACGGGAAGCAGCTTCTTTTTCAAGCTTTTCTTCCTGCTTTTTGGTTTCTTCGGCTTCCAGCTCTTCCTGCTGTTCTTCAAGCGCAGCAGCTTCTTCCCACTGTTCAAACACGGCATGGACTTCATCTTCCAGTCCGAAATGGTCGGGAGTGAATTTGCGTCCGTCTTCAGCATAGTTGGTGGCAAGAGCTTCGGCTACAACGTCGATATAATCGGCAGCGCCCTGATCCCAGGACTCATAGCCTTCCAGACCACGCTTGTCTTCAAAGCCATATTCTTCCACAAGAATGCGGCTCAGATAATCGGTGTACTTCATGGAACCGTAGATATTGCAGTGGTCGCGGTCATAGTAGTCCTGCTCAAATACGATACCGATCTCATCATACTCATAGTTGAAGTCGCGGAAATACAGACCGTATTCCTGAATAATTTCGCCAATATAGTTGTATTTCTGACGTTTTTCCACGTTTTCAAGGCAAACGGGAGAGGATACGAACATTACATTGACATCGTTGTCTATGATGTATTGGCAAAGATCCCTCAGCGCTTCCTCGCGGTAATCCTCGATGGGCAATGTCCCGCGGTCATAGACGATGGAAAGCTCCTCAACGTCTGCCACATTATGCAGGAATCGGTTGAAAACACTGCCGCCCTTCAGCCCGTTCAGGCTGCGGGAAATGTCCTCTTCGGTAAGTTCCTGCCAGCGGTCGTGGTAACGATACAGGGGAACGTAAAGCTCAAACTTCTGGAAAACATTCAGGAAGCTGTAGTTACCGGTGGTGAGCAGCTCGGTCATGGCCTTATACTTGGTAACAGAAGCGGGCCAATAGTCGAACAGGTAGTGCAGGTTGACCACATACTTGTCCTGAGAATAGTTTTTGATAAGCTGCTTGGTGTCGATTATATAAACAGCATCGGGCTGAGTTTTACGGCACTCTTCGATAATGTACTTGGCAGCCTCAAAGGGCTGGCTGTTGGAGGTATAGTTATGAACCGCGATGCCGTATTTGTCCCATGCCAGAGGAGGCTGGAAGAAGGCATATACCTCACTGGAGCCAAGATAAACAGCGTCCAGAGCTTCAGGTTCTTCCTCATAGAAACCGCTTATCCATTCGTTATTTCGATAATCCTCGGGGCAGGTCAGATAGAACTGCACCACAAGAAATATGGCGCCACATATCAGGACGAACAGGATCGTCCTGAAAAATTGTCCTTTAGTCATTCAGATCACCAGTTTTTCTTAGAATCGCTCGTAAACAAAGTCGCTGGCATTGTAGCCGGGACCGTAAAGTCCGAATATTATTACAGCAAAGATGCCGGCAATAATTATCATCCAGCGGAACCAGCGCTGCTGCTTATCCAGCTTCTCACGGATGGAGTATCCCTTTTCCTGAAGGATGCCCACCACCAGCAGTACCAGCAGGCAAATGAAGATAAGTCCAAAATCCTTCTGCGTCATGCCGTAGGTGTAGATATCACCGTTGATAAGTACCCACGGATCCCAGTTCGTAAAGATACGCTTAAAGAACAGCCACGCGTTTTTCAGACCGCTGGGCATACTTTCAAGTCTGGCAATGGAGACCAGCAGCAAAGTACGGACAGCGCTGAACAGCTTCCACGAGAAGCTTTCCGCATTGATGCCAAGCTTTTCCTTGATTTTTGTAAATATGGGGTCAAACCAGATAGCCGCGGCAATGATCGCGCCGTTGTAGATACCAAAGACAACGTACTTCCAGCTTGCCGCATGCCAGATGCCAACAAGGAAGAAAGAGATAAACGACGCAATGCATGGCGCAAAGCTCTTGCCGGCAAAATTGCCGAATCTGGCTTTGATCTTTTTGGTGGTCTTTGCCATGCCCTTGGAAATGGCGATGGGATAGAAAACATAGTCCTTCATCCAGTCGCCAAGGGTGATATGCCAGCGGCGCCAGAAGTCTGCCACAGAGGTGGCAAAGTAAGGACGCTTGAAGTTTTCGGCAAGCTCGATACCAAGTATCTGAGCAACGCCTCGGGCGATGTCGATACCGCCGGAGAAGTCGCCATATATCCGGATACCGCAGAACAGGGTTGCCACCACAATGGCAACACCGCCAAAGCGGGGCTCGTATTCAGCGGGGTTGACCTTGAAAACATAGTCTACCAGAATACCCACTCTGTCGGCAATGACCAGCTTTTTGAAAGCGCCCCAGATAATAAGCTCACAGCCGTGCTTGAATCTGGTGAAATCGAAATCGTGGGGCTCATAAAGCTGGTGAGCCAGCTGATCGTGACGTCCGATAGGTCCCTGAATTATCTGAGGGAAGAAGGACACGAACAGCGCGAATTTGGCAAAGTTGGTATCAGCCTTGTATTTGTTGCGGTAAACGTCTACAACGTAACCGGTGGACTGGAAGGTATAGAAGGATATGCCCAAAGGCAGTATCAGATCCAGCTCACCAAACACAGGCTCGATGCTGGCGATGCCCAGAATGGCGTTGATATTTTCGGCAATGAAGTTATAATACTTCATAAACACCAGCAAGCCGATGTTGAGCACGATATCAAGCAGCAGCAGCTTCTTGTTCTTGCTTTTGACCTTTGCCCTGAATTCCTTTTTCTCGGCAAGGGACCAGTCCTTGTTCTGAGCAAGGACGTTTTCCGCTTCGGTATTGAATTTACTCATCTGTCTGGCTATAATAAAGCTTGTTACAGCGGTGAAACCGATGTAAACAAAATACTTCAGTCCGCCGAAAGCATAGAAGATCAGGCTGAATACCAGCAGCACGACCCACTTATACTCCCTCAGTCTTTTGGGCCAGAGGAAATATACGGCGAACACCGCAACCAGAAAGAATACAAATTTGACAGATACAAAACTCATTTGACGATCAAATCCCGTTTCTTTATTTTAGCTTTTTGCATATTAATATGCACAACAATAAACTATTGTAGCACATTTGCTCGAAATTGCAACTATATTATAATAAAATGATGCTTCTACCTTCACGGAGGAAACAAGAAAATGAAACTTTTACTTCACAGCTGCTGCGCTCCCTGCTCCATCATGTGCATAGAATCCCTTCGTGACGAAGGGCATGACCTTACAGGGTTCTGGTATAACCCAAACATCCATCCCTTTACGGAATACCGTTCCCGCCGCAACTGCCTTACCGACTACGCAAAGACCATAGACCTGCCCATGATACTGAAAGACGAATACGCCCTGCGTCCCTTCGTCAGGGCTGTGGCGGCGGATATAGCAAACCGCTGCGGATACTGCTACGCGGAGCGCCTGAGCAAGGCAGCTGCCGCCGCCAGAGAAAACGGGTTCGACGGCTTTACCACCAGTCTTCTCATAAGCCCATATCAGGATCACGACAGGATAATCGCCGCAGGTGAAAAATGTGCCGAAGCCTTTGGCGTGGAGTTTGTTTACCGGGATTTCCGCCCCCTTTTCAGAGAGGGTCAGGAGAAAGCAAGGCAGCTGGAATTTTATATGCAGAAATACTGCGGCTGCGTATTTTCCGAGGAAGAGCGGTATTTGAAAGAGAAAAAGCGGATACCGTGAGATAAAATGAGGCATCGCCGTTGGCGATATGATGTTATGCTGTGCATAATGATGTTGCTCGCCGGCTCGCAATGATGCGATGTTTGCCAAAAATCATTAGCGCAGCGACATCATCAGGCGAAGCCGACATCATTAGCGTCAGCGTCATCATTTGCCGAAGGCAAACATCATTCAAAAAGACCTGATTTGTCAAGTAGACAAATCAGGTCTTT
>CAZIPP010000031.1:0-14732 GCA_964541215.1 uncultured Oscillospiraceae bacterium | reverse complement strand
GCGTTGCCATAAAGATACGCGACTTTGGTCCGGGCATACCAGAAGAGGAGCTTCCCTTCGTCAAAAAGAAGTTCTATAAGGGCAGCTCCAAGGAGCGAGGCAACGGTATCGGTCTTGCCGTGTGTGACGAGATCGTTTCCATGCACAACGGCTGGCTCATTATCGAAAACGCTGAAGGCGGCGGTACTCTTGTGTCGATCCTGCTGCCTGTTAACAATTGACCCTGAAAGGAAAAACCCATGTCAAAAGATAATCAGTTCCGCACTTCAATAGGCGGACAGGCTCTCATCGAAGGCATCATGATGATGGGACCGAAGAAAAAAGCTATAGTGGTCAGAGGACCTGAAGGTCTTGTGACTCAGGTGGAAGAAAGAAAGTTCATCAAGGACAAATATCCCATCCTTGGCTGGCCTCTTATCCGTGGCGTTGTGAACTTCGGATCTTCCATGATAAACGGCGTCAAGGCGCTGATGTTCTCGGCAGACTACTATCCCGAGGAAGAAGGCATGGAGCCTGAAAAACCCTCAAAGATAGATCAGTGGCTGGAAGAGCATCTGGAAGAGGAAAAGGCTCAGCAGGCAATAATTTATGTTGCCGTTTTTCTGGGCATCATGTTTTCCGTTTGCCTGTTTATCCTGCTGCCGACTCTGCTGGCAGGTCTGGTATCTCCATGGATAGGCAGCGGAGTGCTGCGCAATCTGGCGGAAGGCGCCATACGCATAACCCTGTTTATGATATACATGATCGCCGTGTCCAGAATGAAAGACATGAAGCGCGTTTTTGCCTACCACGGAGCCGAGCATAAGACCATTGCATGTTACGAGGCGGGTCTGCCCCTCACTGTGGAAAACGTCCGCAAGCAGACAAGGTTCCACCCCCGCTGCGGTACCAGCTTCCTGTTTGTTGTAATGATAATAAGCATACTGGTGTTCAGCGTGGTACGCTGGTCAAACCCCTTTGTGCGCATGGCGCTCAGACTTTTGCTGCTGCCGGTGGTGGTGGGCATAAGCTACGAGATAAACCGCTTCGTTGGACGCCACGACAACAAGTTCACCAGAGCTCTGGTAGCTCCCGGACTGTGGTTCCAGCGTTTTACCACCAACGAGCCCGACGATTCCATGATAGAAGTGGGCATTCAGTCCGTTAAGCTGGTGCTGCCCGACGTTGAAGGCGAGGACGAGTGGTAATTTGGTAGTCAGTAGTCAGGGATCAGTAGTCAGTGATATGAGTTTATAAATCTGTGATTTGTAAACAAATTTAATCATCGACGAAGTCGATACATTTCCCTGACCCCTGAAACCTGATCCCTGAAACCTAAAAGGAGAATTAAATGGCAGTTAAGTACAACGACCTGTGTATAGACATTCGCCGTCAGCTGATAACTGCCGGTGACGGCAACCCGGTGATGACAGCCAGGGAGCTGGTCTGCGCCGCGTCCGGAAAAACCAAGGAACAGCTGCTGGCTGACTATAATATTTACGCCGCCGCCGAGACTGTGGAAAAAGCCATGGAGCTTTGCGCACGGCGTGTGGCGGGCGAACCGCTGGGATACATTTTGGGCGAGTGGGAGTTTATGGGCATGACCCTGACTGTCGGTCCCGGAGTGCTTATCCCAAGAGACGACACCGAGATCGCCGCGTCGCTGGCAATAAGAGCCGCCGACGCCATGGCGGATATGGAGCCCAAGGTGCTTGACCTGTGCTGCGGAAGCGGCTGTATCGGTCTTGCGGTGGCTAAAAAGGTTCCTGCCGCAAGGGTCGTCATGGCAGATATTTCCGATGAAGCCCTTGCCATCTGCCACAAAAATGCCCAGAGTCTGGGGCTTGCCAACCGTGCCATCCATGTGAAGGCAGACGTTATGGACACGCCGCCGGCGTATCTCGGCAAGTTTGATATCATCGTTTCCAATCCGCCCTACATAACAACCGCGGATATGCAGACGCTGGACAGGTCGGTAAAGGATTTTGAGCCAAACATCGCCCTTCACGGCGGTGAAGACGGGCTGGATTTTTACCGCGCCATCCTTAAAAACTGGGTGCCTGCCCTGAAAACCGGCGGTAAGATAATTTTTGAAATGGGCATAGGACAGGCTGAACCCATATTGGACATGCTCCGTGAGGAAGGCATCGGCGTTATTGGCATAGCCCGCGACAGCGGCGGTATCGACCGCGCTGTGATTGCGGAAACCATGTAAAAAGCCATCCCATCAAGGGGAAGCCTTGGGAGCGTATCTCAAACGATAACCCCGTGAAATATTCCAAGGGGAACGATGGATAAACCGACAGCTGCCGAAGGCGTGTTTGTTCAGCGGTTACCCCAAATGAAAGGAACGGTAATAAATGGATAAGAAGAAAAACAGCACCGTAGCACCCGTAGGTCCTGCCAGCGACAAGAAAAAAGCGCTGGAGACCGCACTGTCTCAGATAGAGAAGGACTTTGGCAAAGGCTCCATCATGCGTCTGGGCGAAAACAGCGGTATCAAAGTTGAGAGCGTATCCACCGGCTCCCTTTCTCTTGACATCGCTCTCGGCATCGGCGGACTTCCCAAGGGTCGTATAATCGAAATATATGGACCCGAGTCCTCCGGTAAGACAACTCTGGCGCTTCATGTTCTGGCAGAAACTCAGAAGCAGGGCGGCGAAGTCGCGTTTATCGACGCTGAGCACGCCCTTGACCCTCAGTACGCCGCGAACCTTGGCGTAAACATCGAAGAGCTGCTGGTAGCTCAGCCCGACACAGGTGAGCAGGCTCTGGAGATAACAGAAGCTCTGGTGCGTTCCGGCGCAGTAGACGCCATCGTTGTTGACTCCGTTGCGGCGCTGGTGCCCCGTGCCGAAATAGAAGGCGACATGGGCGACAGCTTTATGGGCGTTCACGCGCGTCTTATGTCTCAGGCGCTGAGAAAGCTGGCAGGCTCCATTTCCAAAACCAACTGTATCGTCATCTTCATCAACCAGATACGCGATAAGATAGGCGTTATCTACGGCAGCAGCGAAACCACCACCGGTGGCAGAGCGCTGAAGTTCTATGCTTCTGTCCGTATCGATATAAGAAGGACCGAGTCCATCAAGCAGGGCGGCGAAGTTGTGGGCAACAGAACAAGAGCCAAGGTCATAAAGAACAAGGTGGCTCCTCCCTTCCGCGAAGCCGAGTTCGATATCCTTTACGGCGAAGGCATTTCCAAGCTGGGCGAAATGGTAGACATGGGCGTGAAGCTTGATCTGATAGAAAAGAGCGGTTCATGGTTCTCCATGGGTGATACAAGGATAGGTCAGGGGCGCGACAGCGTTAAGAATTACCTGAAAGAAAACCCCGAAGCCTACGAAAAGCTGGAAGCTGATATCCGCGCCAACATGGAAAAGCTGAACCCCACCAAAAAGACCTCTGCCGCCGCCGCGGCATCCAAGGCCGTGGACGTTACCGCCGAGGATTTTGACGACGAATAATGAAAATAACAAAGCTTGAACCCATGCAGTACGGCGGCTTCCGCCTGACCCTTGATGACGGCTCGTCGGTCAGGACAACATCGGCAGTTGTTGCTGATTTTGGTCTTCACTCCGGAATGGAGCTTAGCGATGAAAAGGCAGAGCAGCTCATGGAGCGCATTGCCGTAGCTCGCACCAATCAGCGCGCGGCCAACATGATAGGCAGAAGACCGTTGTCGAAAAAAGAGCTGGTAAGAAAGCTCAGGGAAAAGGGCGAATCGGCAGACAATGCCGAAGATGCCGCCGAACGCATGGAGCAGCTGGGTTTTATCAACGATGAGCAGTACGCCGACTATCTTGTGCGCAAGTACAGTGAAAAGGGCTACGGACGCTCACGGATAAAAAACGAGCTGTACAGCAGGGGAGTGCCCCGGGAATACTGGGACGATGCCCTTGACCGTATGGAAGACCCGTCAGACAAAATAGACGCTTTTTTGCGTTCAAAGCTTTCCGGAAAAATACCGGATCAGAAAGAACTGAAAAAAATAACCGATGCTCTGTATCGCAGGGGCTTTGGCTGGGAGGATATCCGCTCAGCGCTGCGGCGATACGAAATCGAGCTCGGCGAAGATTGATATATTTGCATTACATCGAATAGAGGTTAACATAATATGTCTCAAATTATTGGAATGGTTTCCCTTGGCTGTGCCAAGAACCAGGTAAACAGTGAACAGATGCTGTATCAGCTGCACAACAGCGGATATCAGATAACCACCAACGTGGAAAACACCGACGCGGTTATCGTCAATACCTGCGGCTTTATCGAAAGCGCAAAAAGCGAAGCGATAGCCGAGATACTTGAGCTTGCCGCCCTTAAAGACGAGGGCAAGGTGGGCAAGATAATCGTCACCGGCTGCCTTGCTCAGCGTTATGCCAACGAGCTTCGCGAAGAGCTGCCCGAGGTTGACGCCGTTGTAGGCTGCGGCAGCTACCATGAGATAGTTGCCGTTGTGGAAGACACCCTTGCTGGCGAAAATCCCGTAGTTCTGGGCGACATCGATGCCGAGCTGCCCGAGATAAGCCGCGTGCTCACAACGCCTGAGTATTACGCATATCTCAAGATAGCCGAAGGCTGCGACAATCGCTGCAGCTACTGCGTTATACCCTCCCTTCGCGGACGCTACCGCAGCCGCAAGATGGAAGATCTGGTGGCTGAAGCCAGAGAACTGGCTCAGATGGGCGTTAAAGAGCTTATCGTTGTGGCTCAGGACACCAGCCGCTATGGTCTCGACATTTACGGCAAGCGTATGCTGGCAGAGCTGCTGAAACAGCTTTGCGCCATCGACGGTATCAAATGGGTCAGAGTGCATTATATGTATCCCGATGAGATATCCGACGAGCTTATCGACGTTCTGGCAAACGAGGAGAAGATAGTCAAGTATCTGGATATCCCCATCCAGCACGCCAACGACGATATACTCAGAGCCATGAACCGCAGAGGCAATAAAGCCGAGCTGGAAGCTCTGTTTACAAAACTGCGTGAGCGCATCCCCGGTCTGGTGCTGCGTACCAGCCTTATCTGCGGTCTGCCCGGTGAAGGCGAAGAACAGTTCGAGGAGCTTTGCGATTTCCTGCGCAGGCATCGTCTTGAGCGTGTGGGCGTGTTCGCCTTCTCTCCCGAAGAGGGAACTCCCGCTGCCGAGATGGAACCCGGCTGCGACAGCGAGGAAGCCATGCGCCGAGTTGACATAATAACTGATATCCAGTCCCGCATCATGGACGATTATAACGACAGCAGAATGGATACCGTTATGGAAGTCATCTGCGAAGGCTTCGACCGCTATGCCGAATGTTACTTTGGACGTACTTATGCTGACTCTCCCGATGTTGACGGCAAGGTTTTCTTTACCTCTGCCGAAAAGCTTGCCGAAGGTCAGTTCGTCAACGTGCTGATAACCGAAACTCTCGATGGAGATCTGGTAGGCGAGGCTGTATTCGAGGACTGAAGATATGACAACAGCAAGCAAGATAACTGTATTGAGAGTTCTGATGGTGCCGGTTTTTATGATAGTGCTGCTTTCAGATATAAAGTATGCCAACTACATAGCCCTTGCCATCTTTATTCTTGCCAGCGTCACCGATTTTATCGATGGATATATCGCAAGGCATTACGATCAGGTAACTGATTTTGGTAAGTTTATGGATCCGCTGGCGGATAAGCTTCTGGTTTTCGCTGCTCTTCTGATTTTTATTCAGGACGGCATAATGCCCGCATGGGCTGTCATGGTGATCCTTACCCGTGAGTTCGCCGTTACAGGTCTGAGGCTCATAGCTGTGGGTAAGAACAGAGTCATCGCCGCGGGTATGTCCGGCAAGGTCAAGACCTTCTCGTCCATGGTGTGCATCTGCATCATGCTTACAGACGTTGGACGGATATCTTTGGGACCCATCGACCTGAACTGGCTGTGCGTTGCCGTTATGGTGGTGACCACCGTCTGGTCAGGCGTGGAGTATTTTGTTAAAAACATAGACGTCTTGGATTTGGGTGCCTCCTCATAAGAAACCATAGCCACCACAAATGATCTTTTTGCCCCAAACGGCGTTGTTTCCCCTTGAAATAAAACAATTATTCCTGCGGGGAAATGCCTTGTTTGGAACAAAAATCTCTATTTGTGCTGCGCTGGCGCGTTTTCCCCTCCTTTTTGCAGAGGAGGGGAAAATCTATGTTTTCTTATTCGGACGCACCTTGATTTGGGTTGACACTATATTGTTACTGTGTTAAAATTATAACGTAAATTGAATAGAAGCTATGAAGGGAAAGAGTAACCTTAAAACCCGACCAGAGAGGGTCCGTCATCGGCTGTAAGCGGACCTGCGGCAGACATGGTGAAAGTGCGTCCCGGAGCGGATTATTTCGCCGGTGATACCGGCAACAAGTGATAAATGAGAGTGGAACCGCGAGCAGTTTATGCCCGCCTCTTGCGTATGCAGTTTGTATATGTAAGCGGCGGGCTTTTTTAATTAACAATTGACAGTTGACAATTATTTGTTAACTGAAAGAACACCAAAGCCTTCCCCTCAAGGGGAAGCCTTTGAGCTCCGCAGTATCCCATTACACCGTGGGGAACGGTCTTGACCGTTCCGTATTGAATTGTTTTCAAATGTCAAATAGTAAGTAATAACTGTTAACTGAATTAAGGAGACCTATTTATGCAGATCTATAACAGCATGACCAACAAGAAAGAGGAATTTGTCCCCATCAGCCCGGGCGAGATCAAAATGTATGCCTGCGGTCCTACTGTTTACAACTTCATCCACGTTGGCAACGGACGCCAGATAGTTGCGTTCGACGTTATCCGCCGCTACCTTGAGTACAGAGGCTACAACGTCAAGTATGTGCAGAACTTCACCGACGTGGACGATAAGATAATCAACCGTGCCAGGGAAGAGGGCATCTCCTCTGAGGAAGTGGCCAGGAAGTATATCGAAGAATACTTTACCGATGCCCACGGTCTGGGCGTGCGTGACGCTACTGTCCATCCCAAGGCCACCGAGACCATCGGCGAGATAATCGACATGGTAAGCACTCTTATCGAAAAAGGTCATGCTTACGAAGTAAACGGAGACGTATATTTCCGTGCCCACAGCTATGCGGGTTACGGCGGACTGTCCAAGCTGCCTCTGGAAGATCTGGAAGCAGGTGCCCGAGTGGACGTAAACGATGTTAAGGAATCCCCCGCGGACTTCGCTCTGTGGAAGGCTGCAAAGCCCGGCGAACCCTACTGGGAATCCCCCTGGGGCAAGGGTCGTCCCGGCTGGCACATCGAGTGCTCTGCCATGAGCGTCAAGCATCTTGGCAAGACCATCGACATCCATGGCGGCGGTCAGGATCTGACCTTCCCCCATCACGAAAACGAGATAGCCCAGTCCGAATGTGCCAACGGCTGCAAGTTTGTAAACTACTGGGTACACAACGGCTTCCTCAGCGTTGACAATGTAAAGATGTCCAAGTCTCTCGGCAACTTCACCCTTATCCGTGACGCTGCTGCCGCTTACGGCTACGAGACTTTGCGTATGTTCCTTATCTCCGCCCATTACCGCAGCCCCCTGAACTATTCCGAGGATTCCCTCATTCAGGCAAAAGCCGCTCTGGAACGCCTGTACACCGCCAAGACCAACCTTGAGTTCCTTATCAAGAACGGTGAAGATGGCTCCGACAACGGCAAAAAGGAACTGGATGTCTACCGCGATAAGTTTATCGAAGCCATGGACGACGACTTCAACACCGCAGACGCCATCGGCGCGCTGTTTGAAATGGTCAGAAAGATAAACACCATGACAGCCGAGCACCCCACCAAAGCCCTTGCCATGGCCTGCTACGACCGCCTGATGGAGCTGGCAGATATTCTCGGCATCCTCAGCGAAAAGGCAGAGGAAGAAAGCCTCGACGAAAAGGTGGAAGCCATGATTCAGGCTCGTCAGGAAGCCAGAAAGGCCAAAAACTTTGCCGAGGCAGACAGAATAAGAGATGAACTGAAAGCAATGAACATCATCCTTGAAGATACTCCTCAGGGGGTAAAATGGAAAAAGGCATAAAACAAAATGACTTTTCTCAGGGCAGCATACCTCAAAATATTCTGAGCATCGGTATACCCATGATAATCGCTCAGCTGGTGAATATCATGTACAATCTGGTAGACCGTATGTTTCTTGGACGTATGCCGGCAGTGGGCAGCCTTGCCCTCACCGGAGTTGGTATAACCCTGCCGCTGATAACGCTGATTACCGCCTTCGCCCGCCTTTGCGGGCTGGGCGGTGTTCCCCTATGCTCCATCCAGCGTGGAATGGGCAATGATGACGAAGCAGAGGCTATCATCGGTCACTCCGTTACCATGCTGCTCATCGTTGGTGTGATACTCACCGTGGCGGGGCTTATTTTCCGCGAACCGCTGCTGTACTTTTTTGGCGCCAGCGATGTGACCATCGTTTATGCCATGGATTACATATCCATATATCTGGTTGGAACCGTTTTTGTTATGCTCAGCCTTGGTCTGAACGGATATATCAACTGTCAGGGCTTCGGCAAGACAGGTATGTTTACCACCATGCTGGGTGCGTTGGTTAACATAATACTTGACCCGATATTCATTTTCGCCCTTGATATGGGCGTTAAGGGAGCGGCGCTGGCAACTGTCATAGCTCAGGGCTGTTCCGCGGTCTGGGTAATGGCATTCCTGCTGGGCAAAAAGACCCTTTTACGCATACGCCTGAAAAACATGGTGTTGGATATCAAAAGGGTGGGCAAAATACTTTCCATGGGAGCAATGGGCTTCTGCATGGCGCTGACCAACAGCATTGTCCAAACCGCGGCAAATACCACGCTGCAGCTTTTCGGCGGCGACCTTTACGTTGGCGTAATGACCATCATCAGCTCTGTCCGTGAGGTCTTCATGCTGCCCATGCAGGGCATCGCCGGCGGAGCGGAGCCTGTTATCGGCTACAACTACGGCGCGAAGGAATACCGCAGAGTCCGGGAAGGCATAGGTTTCATGATGATAACAGGTATTGTGTTTGCCTCTGTGGTAACTGTTATCGCGATGGTTTTCCCCGAAATGCTGATAAAGATATATAACAGCGAAGAGCAGATGCTGGCAGTGGGCGTTCGCTCCATGCGTTTGTATTTCTGCTGCTTTTTTATGATGGGATTGCAGATGGGCGGTCAGTCTGCCTTTGTGTCTCTTGGCAGATCCAAGTATGCCATCTTCTTTTCCATGCTCAGAAAGACATTCATCGTCGCACCCCTTACCCTTATCCTGCCCAGAGTCGGATTTGGGGTAGACGGAGTTTTTATCGCGGAGCTGGTTTCCGATGTTGTCGGCAGCACAGCCTGCGCCACCACCATGTATTTCACCGTCTGGCGTGAGATGAAGAGACTTGAAAAAGAAGCTTTAGAGGTATAGCTATGAAAATAATGGTCATCGACGGCAACAGCATAATCAACCGCGCGTTTTACGGTATACGCATGCTCTCCAATCACGAGGGACTGCCCACCAACGCGGTTTACGGTTTTCTGACTATCATGCAGCGCCTTTTGGACGAACAGCACCCGGACGGCATCTGCGTCACCTTTGACCGCAGAGAGCCCACCTTCCGCCATGAAAGGTACGATCAGTACAAGGCGACCCGCAGCGGGATGCCGGATGATCTGGCTGTGCAGATGCCTGTTATGAAGCAGGTGCTGACCGCCATGGGCATACCCATTTACGAGCTGCCGGGATATGAGGCAGATGACCTTATCGGCACCATATCCCGCAGATGCGAGCAGGCAGGTCACGAATGTGTTGCCGTGACCGGCGACCGTGACAGCCTGCAGCTTATAACAGACAAGACTGCCGTTCTGCTGGTGCGCACCAAAGGCAGCCAGACCCTTACCGAGCTGTATGATCCTCAGCGTTTTACCGGGGAATACGGCTTTGCGCCCATCGGACTTATCGACCTTAAAGCCCTCATGGGAGACAGCTCCGACAATATTCCCGGTGTTGCGGGAGTGGGCGAAAAAACGGCTAAAGACCTTATGGCAAAATTCGGCTCTTTAGGCGGCGTTTATGATAATATCGACAGCGCCGATATCAGAGATTCGGTGCGCAAAAAGCTGGCAGCCGGAAAGGAAAGCGCATATCTTTCTTATGAACTGGCAGAAATATGCTGCATGGCGCCCATGGAATTCAATGTGGATGACACTGTGTATCGCACCATGGACAGGAAAGCCCTGTACGAGCTTTTCATTCAGCTGGAGTTTTCCAAGATGATAGAAAAGTTCGGGCTTTGCGCCGAGGATGCTCAGTGTGAAGACGCGGAAACGTACTGCGCCGAGCTCGTGTCGGAAGAGATCCAAAGCCCAAATCGTGCTGCCGAGCTTTTGGCAGAGCTTGAAAGGCTGGACTCCGTTTCAGTGCTTACAACTCCGGATCTGGAGGCTGTGGCACTGTGTCATGATTGCAATTTGTGGATCGTTTTCTCAGAAAACCTTGGAAATGAGTATGAAAATTTCCTTTCTCAGCTCTTTTCTGCCCGCATCAAAAAGAATGCTCACAATGTAAAGCAGCTTATGGGGCAGCTGCTCAAAAAGGGACTGCCCGCAGACGGCTTTGTATTTGATACAGCTTTGGCAGCTTATCTTCTGGACCCTTCAGCCAACAGCTATGGTCTGGAAAAGCTGGCAATGTCCTATTTTAAAACCGAGATCCCTCCTGAAAAGGATTACACTCAGGAGCAGGCATCGTCGCTTCTGGCAGACAGAACAGTTATGCTAAAGGCGTTTTTTACCCATGTGGGCATTATCGATCAGCTGACCGAAGAGCTCAAACCCAGACTTGAGCAGGAAGGTATGCTGCAGCTTCTCAATACGGTGGAAATGCCCCTTTGCAAAGTTCTTGCGGAAATGGAATATGAAGGAGTTCTCGTTGACAAGGCAGAGCTTGTCACCTTTGGTCAGGCCTTGTCGATCCGTATCAACGATCTTCAGAACTCCATCTGGGAGTATGCCGGAGGAAGCTTCAATATAAACTCCACCAGGCAGCTTGGCACCGTACTTTTTGAAGATCTTGGTCTGCCTCCCGTCAAGAAGACAAAGACCGGTTACTCCACCAACGTGGATGTGCTGAACAAGCTCAGGGGCAAGCACCCCATAATCGACCTTATCCTTGAGTACCGTACCCTTACCAAGCTGAAGTCCACCTATGCAGATGGTCTTTTGAAGGTCATCAGCGATGATGGACGTATCCACACCAGCTTCAACATGACAGCCACCGCCACCGGACGTCTCAGCTCCACAGAGCCCAATTTGCAGAACATTCCCGTTCGTACCGAGCTTGGCGCGGAGCTTAGAAAAATGTTTGTTGCCGCTCCCGGCAACGTGCTGGTGGACGCTGACTATTCTCAGATAGAGCTGCGTGTTCTGGCGCATATTGCCGATGATGAGCATATGATCGCCGCGTTCAATTCGGGGGAAGACATCCACCGTGTCACCGCTTCTCAGGTGTTTGGCGTTGCTCAGGACGAGGTCACGAGCCATATGCGGCGCAGCGCAAAAGCCGTCAACTTCGGCATCGTATACGGTATTTCCGAGTATTCCCTGTCCGAGGATCTGGGCGTTTCCTTTGGCGAAGCCAGGCAGTATATCGAAAGCTATCTGGAAAACTATTCCGGTGTTGCTGCGTTTATGAAAAATGTTGTGGAGGAAGCCAAACAGACCGGCTATGTTTCAACCCTGTTCAGCCGCAAACGCTGGCTGCCCGAGCTGAAATCCGGCAACTATAATGTCAGAAGCGCTGCCGAACGCATGGCTATGAACAGCCCCATTCAGGGTACAGCCGCCGATATCATCAAGCTGGCTATGATAAGAGTCCATAAAGCCTTGAAGGAAAAGGGACTGAAAGCCAAACTGGTCCTGCAGGTACACGACGAACTTATAGTCGAAGCGCCCGCGGAAGAGGCGGAAGCCGTTATGGAGATACTCACCGGGCAAATGAGCAGTGTCGTTGAGCTGAAAGTGCCCCTTGAAGCGGAAGCCAAAGCGGGCAAAAGCTGGTACGACGCAAAGTAAGTTAACATAATATAGGTATTTATATGAAGAAGATTCTTTTTGTCTGTGCGGGAAATACCTGCCGCAGCCCCATGGCAGAGGCTGTGTTCAATGAGCTGGCGCCCCAGCTGCCGGTGGATGCGGAAGCATCTTCCGCAGGCGTGGCGGTATATATGCCCTCCGGAGCGTCGGCCTTGGCTGTTCAGACCATGGACGGCTATGGGGTTGACATAACAAATCACATT
Organism: uncultured Oscillospiraceae bacterium; assembly: GCA_964541215.1. Classification (GTDB taxonomy): domain Bacteria; phylum Bacillota; class Clostridia; order Oscillospirales; family Oscillospiraceae; genus SIG469. The sequence goes on along the minus strand of CAZIPP010000031.1, from coordinate 2,478 downwards.
TCCCGGCAGCTCACAGCGGATATCATTGAAAAAGCCGATGCCGTATACTGCATGACAGAGTCTGTAATGAGCGCTGTCAAGGCTATGTTCCCGAATTTCGGCGGGACAGTTGCCCTGCTGGACGAGGACGGCATTGCCGATCCTTACGGCGGTACTGCCAACGATTATGACCTTGCCGCCATGCAGATAATTTCGGCAGTAAAGCGGCTGCTGCTGGATATGAAGGAAGACTGACATGATGGAGATAAGACCCATGTCGGCTGAGCACAGCCCTCAGCTGGCGGAAATAGAAAAACTGTGCTTTTCAACGCCATGGTCGGAAAAGCAGATACTTGACGAGCTTGAAAACCCCCTTGCAGCCTATTTTGTAGCTGCTGAAGGGCAGACCATTGCCGGGTACATCGGCAGCCAGACAGTCCTTGGAGAAGCTTGTGTAATGAATGTGGCTGTTCATCCGGACTTTCGGGGCAGGGGAGTGTCAAAGCTGCTGATGCAGGCTCTGGTGGATCACTGCAAAGCCACCGAATGTACTCTGCTTACGCTGGAAGTCCGTGAAAGCAACGAGCCTGCGCTGGGGCTTTACCGCTCCTTTGGCTTTGCGCTGCAGGGAAAGCGCAGAAACTATTATACCGACCCCAGAGAGGACGCTCTTATAATGACTTTGTTCTTCAAGGAGGAACAGCAATGAACATACTTGCAATAGAAAGCTCCTGCGATGAGACCGCTGTTGCCGTTGTAAAAGACGGCAGAACGGTCCTGGCAGACGCCATTCTTTCACAGGCCGACATGCACGAGATCTACGGCGGCGTTGTGCCTGAGATAGCTTCACGCAAGCACGTTGAAGCCATATATTCGCTGGCGGATACAGCTCTTGCTCAGGCGGGCGTGACAAAAAACGACATAGATGCCGTTGCCGTGACATATGCTCCCGGACTCATCGGCGCGCTGCTGGTGGGCGTGGGCTTTGCCAAGGCGGCAGCCTTTTCCATGGATTTGCCGCTGATACCGGTACATCATATCAGGGGTCACATTGCCGCCAACTATATTGCCTTTCCCGACCTTGAGCCGCCTTTTCTGGCGCTGGTGGTGTCCGGCGGTCACAGCCTGATAGTAGACGTTCAGGATTATACCGTGATGAAGGTCATGGGCAGCACCAGAGACGATGCCGCAGGCGAATGCTTCGATAAGGTTGCCCGCGTTATGGGCATGGGTTATCCCGGCGGTAAGGCGCTGGATGCGCTGTCCAAATCAGGGGACGAGACTAAGTACGTTCTGCCCCGAAGCAGGATAGACGGCGCTCCGCTGGATATGTCCTTTTCCGGGCTGAAAACTGCCGTACTCAATATCCTCCACAATGCTTCCCAAAAAGGTGAGCAGGTGGATGAGCCTTCCCTGTGCGCGGCGTTTCAGGCAGCTGTCAGCGATACCCTTGTGCCCAGAACCATGGAAGCCCTGAAACAGACAGGATACAAAAAGCTGGTCATCGCGGGCGGTGTGGCTGCCAATTCCCGCATCAGAGCCGATTTTGAAAAGGCAGCAGCAAAGGTCGGAGCGACTCTTTACGCGCCGCCCATGAGCCTTTGCGGAGACAACGGAGCCATGATAGGCGCACAGGCATACTATGAGTATCTGGCAGGCAATACTGCCGGACCGGAGCTGAACGCAATAGCTACCTTGAGCGTTGAAGAATAACATAAGCTGCCGTCCCCAAGCTTGGTGCAGAGGGGATGGCAGCTTTTTGCAAATGCAATTCAAGCTGCTTTTCCTGCAAATAAAACCTGCATAATATGCAAATTGGGAAAAATATCCAGAATGTTTGGTTATGTCAACGATTTTCGAAGTGGAAAAAATCCACCAATTAAGGTTCAGCGCTTTGTAAAAAATGAAAATTTATCAAATAATGACGTAATACAAGGAAAAACAGATGGTGGAAAACTCTGTGGAAAATGTGTATAACTATCTGTATTGAATGTTATTTTATAAAATTATGTAAACTAAAATTATTGAATCGCATTCAGTTTTGCGCCATAAAAAGTCACAAATCGCAACCTGTTTGGACAAGAAGAACATTGCGTCCATCGGGGTTTGCAAAAGCAGAATGCAAGCTTTGACAGAATACGATGAATGCAGTAACCGGCGATTTGAAGCTTTCCAATCATTAGAACCCTTCATTACTAAAAGTATTCAATGTTTCTTTCGGCGTAACAATACGCTTTCCGAAAGGTAAAATTCGATTGACTTGAATTGGGGCTTATGATAAAATATCGGAGGTAAATGCTAGTATAGCTCAGTTGGTAGAGCAGCTGATTCGTAACGCTTCGTTCGTCAGGATCGTCTTTTCAAAAGACAGCATATGTGGTAAACTAAAAACAGAACCTGACGGAGAGCCGGTTCTTATATGCTGGTGTAGCACAGTCGGTAGTGCAGCTGATTCGTAATCAGCAGGTCGCGTGTTCAAGTCACGTCACCAGCTCCAAT
>CAZIPP010000030.1:0-14739 GCA_964541215.1 uncultured Oscillospiraceae bacterium | reverse complement strand
GACGATGGAAAGACTGTTGCCGCGGTTGACCTGCTCGTTCCCGGTATCGGCGAGATCATTGGCGGCAGCCAGCGTGAGGAACGTCTTGACATTCTTGAAGCCCGCATGAAGGAAATGGGGCTGGATCCCGAAGACTACTGGTGGTATCTTGATCTTCGCCGTTACGGCGGAACAAAACACGCCGGATTCGGTCTTGGATTTGAACGTCTTGTTATGTACCTTACCGGTATCTCCAACATTCGTGACGTGCTGCCTCATCCCCGCACCGTCGGCAACGCTGACTTCTAAGGTTGCGCACCATAGGGGTGGTCTTTGACCACCCGCTGGCGAGCACAGCTCATCCCTACAACGCAAAACGTAACATATCCCACCGTATGGAACGGCCTATGTGCCGTTCCGCATTCGGGTCGTAAAACCCGTCCCTTACCACGCAAAACCACAACCTGAGGAACGATTAAAAATGATCAAAACACCCTTTGTAAATAACGAACAGCTGAAAGAGATAGTTGCAAAGTACCCCACTCCCTTCCACCTTTATGACGAAAAAGGCATCCGCGAAAACGCAAGACGTGTTTATAAAGCCTTCTCATGGAACAAGGGCTTTAAGGAATACTTCGCTGTTAAGGCGACCCCCAACCCCAGCCTGATGCAGATACTGCGTGAAGAAGGCTGCGGAGCCGACTGTTCTTCCCTTACCGAGCTTATGCTCTGCGAGCGAATCGGCATCAGTGGAGAAGATATAATGTTCTCCTCCAACGCCACACCTGTGGAGGATTTTCAGAAAGCCGCTGAGCTGAACTCCATCATCAACTTCGACGATATCACCCATATCGCCTATTATGAGAAGAATGTGGGTTCTCTGCCTGAAACCGTATCCTGCCGATTCAACCCCGGCGGATACTTTGAACTGGGCAACACCATTATGGACTCCCCCGGCGATGCCAAATACGGTATGACCCGCGGTCAGATGGCAAGCGCCTTCCGTCTTATGATGGAAAAGGGCGTCAAGCACTTCGGCATCCATGCCTTCCTTGCCAGCAACACCACAGCCAACGACTATTACCCCACTCTGGCTGCTTTGCTGTTCAAGACCGCTGTTGAGCTTCACCGTGAGACCGGCGCTCATATCAAGTTTATCAACCTGTCCGGCGGCGTAGGCATCCCCTATCGTCCGCTTCAGGAGCCCTGTAACATTGAAGCCATCGGCGAAGGCGTCCGCAAGGCGTTTGAAGAGATACTGGTACCCGCAGGTATGGGCGATATAAGCATCTGCACCGAAATGGGTCGCTTTATGCTTGGACCCTATGGCTGCCTTGTAGCAACTGCCATCCATGAAAAGCACATCCACAAGGAGTACATCGGTCTGGATGCCTGCGCCTGCAACCTGATGCGTCCCGCCATGTACGGCGCTTACCATCACATTACCGTGTCGGGCAAGGAAAACGCTCCCAGCGACCATGTGTACGACATTACCGGCGGTCTTTGCGAGAACAACGACAAGTTTGCCATTGACCGTGACCTGCCCAAGATTGACATTGGAGACCTTATTATCATCCACGATACCGGAGCCCACGGTCACTCAATGGGTTACAACTACAACGGCAAGCTCAGAAGCGCGGAGATACTTCTCTGTGAAGACGGCTCCACCAGAATGATAAGAAGAGCCGAAACTCCTGAAGACTATTTCGCCACACTTGATTTTTAGTTAAAAACAGAACTGTCATATATTTGACAGTTGCATCTGGTAATGTAAAAGGTGCTGTAAAAAACTTAAGCCTGTCATTGCGAGCCATCTAAGATGTCGTTGCAATCCGTTTGTATCAGCTTTGCAAGCAGCGTAAATTACGGATTCTCACTGATGCTTCGCATCATCAGAATGACAACAGGAGTTTTTTACAGCACCTTTTATCATATCCGTTTAAACGATATGTCTACTTCTTCAATAACGCACGTCCTGCTGCTGCCTTGGGCCACAAAAGCCCAGTTCAGTATGAATCTGAACCGGGCTTTCCATAAGTATTCTTTTTATCTGTCGACTTTTTATTGACAGATTCAGTTTCCTAGTCAGTTTGTGAAATTCTAATACAGTACAGCATTGAACCTCTGCCATTCACATGATATACTTTTATCATGTGAATCAACTAAGGAGGCGTTAACATGAACACAGTCAAAAAAATCATCTCACTTTTGCTGGTACTTACTGTAATGCTGTCTCTGTCAGTTCCTGCCTTGGCAGCTGAAGATGAAATCGTAATATTGTACACCAATGACATACATTCCTATATAGACAACCATATCGGTGAAGGCAGCGAAAACGGCCTTACATATTCCAAAGTTGCCGCACTCAAAAGCAGTACTCCCAACTCTATACTCGTTGACGCGGGCGACCACATTCAGGGTACTGCATACGGCGGCATGGATAAAGGCTCTACCATAATCAAGCTTATGAACGCCGCTGAATACGATGTGGCAACAATGGGCAACCACGAATTCGATTATGGTATGGATATCTGTCTGTCTGCTATTGAAGCTTCTGAATATGAATATGTATCATGCAACTTCCACCACGAGACGGACGGTGTTGCCGGTGATAACGTTATTGACAGCTATACCATCATCGAATCTGCCGGGAAGAAGATCGCTTTTGTAGGCATAACTACTCCTGAAACTTTTGCTTCCGGAACTCCCGCCTATTTCCAGGATGAAACTGGTAAATTCATTTACGGCATTTATGGCGGATCTGACGGTTCCGACCTTTATGCTTCCGTGCAGAAAGCCATTGACGAAGCTTCTGCCTCGGGCGCTGACTATGTTATTGCTCTCGGACACCTTGGTGTTGACCCTTCCTCTTCTCCCTGGACCAGCAAGGAAGTCATCGCCAATACCACGGGACTCGATGCCTTTATAGACGGTCATTCCCACACAACTGTTGAAATGGAAATAGTGACTGACAAAGAAGGCCGCACTGTTATCCTTACTCAAACAGGCTCATATCTCAGCGCTATTGGTAAAATGACCATCTCGGCTGACGGTTCTATTGCTTCTGAGCTTCTTTCCGGCGACGACCTTGCTTCTCTTGTCCCTGATGCGACAACAAAAGCCATTGAGGACGAATGGATCGCTGAAATCGAAAGCAAACTTGGCGAAGTTATTGGCTATGCTGAAATAGCTCTTGATAACTATGATGCGGGCGGTAATCGCCTTGTTCGTCGGCAGAGCACCAACTCCGGAGAATTTGCCGCAGATGCACTGTTCCACCTCTTTGACAGCATGGACATTGATATTGATGCCGCTGTTATGAATGGCGGAGGCATACGCAATACCGCCATTACAGGTGAACTTACTTACCTCAGCTGCAAGGAGATCCATACCTTTGGTAATGTAGCCTGTATGATCTCAGTGACCGGTCAGCAGCTTCTTGATGCTCTCGAGTGGAGCTATTCCGAGCTTTTGGCTGACGGTTCTGTTGAATCCGGCAGCTTCCTTCACGTATCAGGAATGAGGTTTACTGTAGACCTTACAATTCCTTCCACAGTACAGATGGATGAAAAGGGCATCTGGATCGGTGGTCCTACGGGAGAATACCGAGTCAAGGACATCCAGATATACAACAGAGAAACCGAAAAATTTGAGCACATTGACCTTACAGCGAAATACAATCTTGCCGGTTACAACTATACTCTCCGTAACGATGGTGACGGCTTTGCAATGTTCAAGGGCGCCGAAAACGTGCTCGACTATGTTGCCGAAGATTATCTTGTTCTTGCGCAATACATTCAGTCCTTCCCTGTTGATGAATCCACCGGTCTTCCCACCATCGGAGAAGATTCCGGATATGCTGACATAAACGGACAGGGGCGTATAACCATTATAACCGAACCGCAGAAGGAAGCCTTTTCCCCGGAACAGTCTGAGCATATCCCGGAACAAGAATCAGCTTCGGAACCCGAATCGGAATCCATAGCTTCTGAAACAACATATATTGTTAAATCAGGAGACAGCCTGTGGAAAATCGCAAAAAATCACTATGGTCATGGTTCACAGTGGTCAGTTATCTACAACGCAAACAAAGCCGATATCAATGACCCCAACCTGATATTTACAGGTCAGGTACTTGTGATACCTGCCGCATAACAATTAAAAGGATTTGCCCACCTGCCATGTCAGATGGGCAAATCCTTTTTACATACTAATTCATCCACTTTTTCAGTTTATCAACAGCATTCAAAGCATCGGCACGCCCGGCATCATAGACCGCCTGCATTTTCTCAGGATCCTTTTCCAGTCTTCCTATCTCAAGGGCTTTACCGGGGCGTATAACAAATATCTCTCCTGCCTTCTCAAGCTGAATAATTCTATCGACAGTCCGGTTATAAACCTCGTGCCTTTGCAAAAGAGCTTCGACAAGTGCCGGATACTTTCTATAAACAGCCTTGGACAACCACCTGAACTCCGGCTTTTTTCTATAATCGGCATCACGGGTAAGTACAACCACATTGCGCTCATATCCCATACCGCGAAAAGCCTCCACCGGAACGCTGTCTACACATCCACCGTCAAGATACTTTTTGCCGTTTATCTCAACGATCTTTGAAAAATATGGCAGCGAAGCAGATGCACGGATGTAGTCTATCTGCTCCTTCATATCTGTAACCAGCAGATGCTCTGCCTCTCCGGTTTCCACATTGCAGCAGGTCACATAAAATGGTGTGTCACAGCGGTCAAACTGTTCATAATCGTAAATATCCAGCTGTTCCGGCAGCTCGTGGTAACAGAAATCAACTCCCACATAATCACCGGTAGTCAGCCAGCTTTTAAAGCTCATAAATCTGGGATCTTTCAGATATTTCTTATAATAGCGAATGCTGCGTCCATGCTGCCCGGACAAAAACGAGCAGCCGTGGATAGCTCCGGCAGATACACCAATAAGCCCGTCAAATCTCAGACCATGTTCCATAAATACATCAAGAACGCCGGCAGTATATATACCTCTGACACCGCCGCCTTCCAAAACAAGACCTGTTTTCAAACTCAAAACCTCTGATCGATAATATATTCGTATTGTAACATATGTGACTTTTGTTGTACAGCACCTCACTTTCTCTTTCGTGTCAAAAAATGTCACTTACCTATTGACGTTTAGCATTCTATGTATTATAATAACAACAACAAGTGAAAACTGAAAGGTCTTTGGGGCAGGGTGAGATTCCCGACCGATGGTGATAGTCCATGAACCTCCGTTTTGGGGGGCTGATCTGGTGGAATTCCAGAACCGACGGTAAAGTCCGGATGGGAAAAGACATTTTCTACAGCTTCTGTTTTATGTATCAACATAGTTCAGACTTCTGGAAAACATCCCGGGCCAACAGTTTTGGCTTCGGGAATTTATATTTTTCAGGAGGTCATCCAATGAACAAAACCAGAATCCGCCGTCTTACCACGGCCGCCATCCTTGGCGTTATCGCTTTTCTGCTGCTTGCGGTAAACTTCTCCATCCCTGTAATATCCGTCTTTGCCGAGTTTGACCTTTCCGCTCTGCCGGAAATCATTGGCGGCTTTGTGCTCGGTCCTGTCGGAGCCATCGAAATCATCGTTGTTAAGATCGTTCTTAAACTCCTGTTTCAGGGTACCAGCTCAATGTTTACCGGTGAAGTTCAAAACCTTATCCTCAGCATGGCTTATGTTCTTCCCGCCGTTATTTATTATCGCCGCCACCGCACCAAGAAAGGTGCTATAATAGGACTCGTTATAGGTACTGTTTTCACTGTAGTGCTTTCTGTCTTTACAAATGTTTATCTCATTTTCCCCGCTTTCATGTACCTTTACGGAATGGACTGGGACAGCATCATCTCAATGGCTACTGCTGTCAATCCTTACATAACCAGCCTTCCCACTTTCGTTGCTCTTTCCGTTCTCCCCTTCAACATTATTGCCAGAACCATCATCTCGATCCTGGCTGTTCTGCTTTATAAAAGAATCAGCGTACCGCTGAAAAAACTCATCCAGTAGGAGGCTACAAAATGAATTTTTCCGAAAGAAACTATGATCTGACATATCAGGAAGCTGTTGAGCTTATGTTCAATAAGCTTGGAGACTGCAAAGTAATGGCTCTTGCCAGTTCCGTAAACGACTATGTAATGTGCCGCAACGTAAGCTGCATTTTCTATGACGGTAAGGTTTATTTTAAAACCGACAAAAACTTCCGCAAGACCCAGCAGCTTTACGAAAACCCCCGTGTGGCTCTTTGCTGGAGCGGTGTTCAGATAGAAGGCATTGCCAAAAACACCGGTCTCGTTGTTGATGAACCCGGCAGAAAGTTTGAAAAGCTTTATAAAGAACTCTTCTGGGGCAGCTACAATAAATACTCTCATGAAGATACTGAGATACTCATCGAAGTAACTCCAAAGTTTGTAGAAGTTTGGGATACCTCAGACGACAACTATGCTTTCCAGGTCTTTATTAATTTCGACACCGAAGAGGTCGAATATAAGCAGTACGATGAAAGATGATATGCAAGCCCTCACGCTCTTTTGAACGTGAGGGCTTTTTTTATGAAACATATTTTCTGATTCAGTTTGGCATCATAATAAGAAAAAGGAGTTGTTTAAGTTTAAATGTGTACCGCGGTATCATACAAGACTAAAGACCACTATTTCGGCAGAAACCTTGACTATGAGTTTTCATATCAGGAAACAGTTACAGTTACGCCCAGAAACTATGCTTTTCCTTTCAATTACGTTTCGGACATTGAGACACACTATGCAATGGTAGGCATGGCATATGTAGCTTCAGGATACCCCCTGTACTACGATGCCACCAACGAAAATGGGCTGAGCATGGCAGGTCTGAACTTTGTTGGCAATGCTGTGTATCATCCTTACAGAGCCGACAGGAATAATATCGCGCCTTATGAGTTTATCCCATGGATACTGTCACAGTGCGAAAATATTGGTCAGGCAAAGGAGCTTCTTCAAAATACCAGCCTGATACTGCATGATTTCAGTCCTGAGCTTCCGGCAACTCAGCTTCACTGGATGATATGCGACAAACAGGATTCCATTATCGTTGAACCCATGGATGATGGCATAAGGGTGTATGATGACCCAGTGGGTGTTTTGACAAACAACCCTCCATTTGAGTACCAGCTGTTCAATCTCAATAACTATATGCATCTAAGCTGCTGCGAACCTGAGAACAGTTTTTCAACTGCTGTTGAGCTGAAAAAATACAGTCGTGGCATGGGCGGAATTGGGCTTCCCGGAGATCTCTCTTCGCAGTCACGATATGTGCGTGCAGCATTCACCAAGCTCAACTCCATTTCCGGAGACTCTGAATCCGAAAGCATCAGCCAGTTTTTCCACATTCTCGGTTCTGTTTCGCAACAGCGTGGATGTGTTCGTTTGGAAGACGGGTACGAAATAACCATATACTCCTCATGCTGCAACACCGATAAGGGCATCTACTACTACAAGACTTATGAAAACAGTCAGATTTCTGCTGTTAACATGTACCACGAAGATCTAAACTCAAAAAAGCTGAAGTCGTATCCACTTATTACGGGTCAGAAAGTTAACTATCAAAACTAACAGTTGCATTTACTCATTCAAAATTGTTATACTCATTTTGAATACAGTGTTAAGAGGTATCAAAATGAGAAAAATAACCAAGCTTATCTGCCTGTTGACGGCAGTCATTATTTTGATTGGACTTAGCTGCTCTGTTTCAGCTGCCGAATCAGAATCTGTGACTATTCTTTTTACACACGATTTTCATTCCCATCTTGATCAATGGACAGAAAACGGCAGCATAATCGGCGGCGCTGCAAGGTTGAAAACGCTTATTGACCGATATGCTTCCGAAACCACTTTCCTTCTGGACGGCGGTGATTTCTCGATGGGAACTTTGTATCAAACAGTTTTTGAAACACAGGCTTCAGAGCTTTTGTTGCTTGGTCAATTGGGTTATGACGCTACTACGATCGGCAACCACGAATTTGACTATCGCAGCGAAGGCTTTGCCGCCATGCTCGATACTGCCGTTGAAAAAGCGAGTGAAAAAGGCATTGCGCTCCCCTACCTTCTCTGTGCCAACATTGACTGGGCTAACAGTACCGACGAATCTTCTATGGTTCTGAAAGAATCATATGACGACTATGGCGGAAAAGATCTCGCTGTTATTGAGCGCAATGGAGTACGGCTTGGTGTTTTCGGTATAATGGGAACAGATTCCCAATCTACCGCCCCAATGGCAAGCGTACAATTTGAAGACTATATTGAAGCCGCAAAAGAAGCCGTTTCCAGTCTCAAAAGCCAAGATGTCGATATGATAGTCTGTTTGTCCCATAGCGGTACTTGGGATGATCCCGAAGAATCCGAAGATGAGCTTCTTGCTCAGGCTGTACCTGAAATAGATGTAATAATCAGCGGACATACCCACACCACACTCAATAAGCCATTAGTCTACGGCAGCACCTACATTGTTTCCTGTGGAGAATACGGCAAAAACCTTGGGCAGCTGGTACTTGTTCCTGACGGAGAGCATTGGAAAATAGATGAGTACGCACTTCATGCCACCTCGGAGGATGTTGCCCGGGATACTGATACTCAGGCTTTTGTTGACGAATACAAGCAATACATTGCAGAAGATTATCTTTCGCTCTACGGTTACACTGCCGATCAGGTTCTTTGTACCAACACCATTGACTTTAGCTCCACCAACTCTCCAGGTGCTGCCAACTGGGGTATGGGAGATCTGATGGCCGACTCCATCGTACATGCCGTTAAGGAGGCTGAGGGCAATGATTATGAAGATATCGCCATGGCTATCGTTCCTTCAGGCATTGTCAGAGGGGTTTTACCTCAAGGCGATGTTAGTGTATCAGATGCCTTTAATGTCTTGTCTCTCGGCATTGGCGAAGATGGTCTTACAGGATATCCTCTGGTGTCCATCTACCTTACCGGTGCAGAGCTTATGAGCGTTGCCGAAGTTGACGCTTCCGTATCCGGTCTTATGGGGGGGACAAAGCTTTACGTTTCCGGCGGTGGCTGGGCGTATAACAACAATCGTCTCATCCTCAACCGTGCCACCGATGTTTGGATATATGATGATAATGGCTCTACAGAGGCTGTGCAAAAGGACAAGCTGTACCGTATAGTCGCTGACCTCTATTCCGCTCAAATGCTGAGCACAGTAAAAAGCAAATCCTTTGGACTTCTTTCACTGGAGCCTAAAGATGCCAACGGCAACCTTATTACAGACTATGAAGCACATATAATCCACGATAAAAACGGGAATGAAATAAAGCAGTGGGTAGGCTTTGCGACTTACCTTCAGACTTTTGGCGGAGAAGACGGTACCGGCTCCATTGATTCCGGGTACGAAATGCCCTCTAACAATATCATTGCTTCCGAAAGCAAAAATCCCATTGACCTGCTGCGAAATCCAGGCAAGATATTCTGGATAGTTTGCGGTGTTATCCTTCTGCTGCTGGCAATCCTCGCAGCCATTGTGCTTACTTTAAGGTACATCATCAAGAAGAAACGGAAAAAGAACAAATAATATCAAAATAAGGGAACGCCGCATGACGTTCCCTTATTTTATTACAGTTTAACTCTGGTATACAATTCCGACTGTTCAAATCTCTGCTCTATCCTGCAATCCTCATTTTTGCTTATCCTGCACAGCAAACCACGAAGCTGATATGTGCCGCTGTTGGGATCATATGGGGGATCCTGTGAAGTTAAAACATTACAGTTTGATTCATTCCAGCCGTGGCCTGTGTCGGACTCTTCGGGATACCACCATCCTATAGGACAGCTTACAACCCCTTTGAGAATACTGTCAGTAACGTTGGCTTTCATGGTTATCTTGCCACGCTTTGTCTCAATAAACACCCAGTCACCATGAGCAATACCATACTTTTCAGCATCAGACGGATGTATCTCGACCTCAGGGTACATACTGCGCCTGCGCAGTCTTGGTATCTGGCGACCTTCAGAAATAAAATAATACTTGCTTCTTGCACCGGTCGTAAGTATGAGCGGATACTCTTTATACAACTCGGGAGTGCTGTAAGGGCTTTCGGGAGATTCAACGTAATTGGGCAGTGGATCAAGCCCAAGAGCCTCCATGGCAGTAGACCACACCTCCATCTTACCTGTGGGGGTGTTGAACTTTCCGCGCTTTTCGTACTGCTTATACTCAATTGGGAATTCGAGATATGAAAGTTCCTTCATTTTTTCCCAGTCAAGGTCTTTGTATTCGGGATATTTTTCTCCCACTGAACGAAGCTGATCGTTATAAATATCGTAGATAGAATCTGCGTAATAATTCAGTTCCAGTCTCTTTGCCAGTTCACACAATACCTCTTCATCAGAGCGGCACTCCCCTATCTGAGCCACTTTTTTCTGTACCAATATAACATGGTCAGCAAGACTGGGACCGGAATATACCTCGTCCAGCTCCAGCCATGACGCTGCGGGCAAAACAACGTCTGCCATTTCTGCTGTCGGAGTCATAAAAAGGTCCATACATGAAATAAACTCCATATTCTCATAAGCCTTACGAACCTTCTGACTGTCAGCAAAAGAGATTATACCATTGTTGCCAAAGAGCATAAGGCCGCGAATCTGATATGGGTCACCTTCAAGCATTGCTTTCATCAAGCCGGGTACATGAGATGCAGGGCATTCACCGCCCACGCCGGCAAGCAGCTTATACTGGCTTTCACCGATTCGCTTATATCCCTGTTCATCAGGAAGCTTGTCGATAAGTATATCAGCCTCCGGCATAACATGAGCGCCTTCTATCCATCCGCCGGGAATGTCGAAGTTTCCGGTAATGCCGGGCAGTATAGCCAGTGCACGGACTGTCTGAAAGCAATTGGGAGTATGCTCAAGCGCGCATCCCCACTCAAGTCCGGCAGGCTTAGTGGTTGCAAACAGCCTTGCGGCGGCAATTATCTTTTCTTCCGGAACCCAGGTGATCTCCGACACACGCTTGGGTGTGAATCCCTTTACACGCTCAGCCAGTTTATCAAGTCCATATACCCATTTATCGCAGAACTCTTTATCATACAGCTCTTCTTCAATGATAACGTTTAAAAATCCCATCGCCAAAGCATCGTCAGTACCGGGACGAAGCTGCAGCCAATATTCAGCCTTTTCTGCCAGCTCTGTGCGCCGAGGATCCACAACTATAAGCTTCGAGCCCTTCTGCACAGCATCACGACAACGGAACTGTATCTCAGCATCAGCACCACTGATGATTGGATTACTGCCCCAGACAAGAATAAGCTCAGGGTTTACTTCTCCGTAATAATCCATAACAGGCATGGTACCATAGGTCAGGTTTCCTGTGGCAACTCTTGGAAAAAAGCACTGAGCAGTGCCCGGCTCCATCCAGTTTGGTGTACCCAAAGCATTTGCAAAACGGTTGACGTGCTTTAAGTGATGACGTCCTGTTCCCTGACCAAGTACGATAGCCTCCGGTCCGGACTCGTTTCTGATCCTGTTAACATTTTCAACGATATATTCGAGCGCCTCATCCCAGCTGACACGGCGCCACTTGCCTTCTCCGCGCTCACCTTCACGGATCATAGGATATTTAAGCCGATCAGGGCTGTAAAGCAGTTCAATACCTGCCAATCCTTTGGGACACATACGACCTTTACTGAGCGGAGAATCCGGATCAGGACGCAGATCTGTAACAACGCCATTTTCAATGGTAACCAACGCTCCACAACCTCCGTGGCAGGCGCGGCATGCAGTTTTGATTGTCTGTTTCATAAGGGTACTCCTTTGGGTTATACTTGACTTTACCTGCCCGATGGCGGATAATGATATTAACGAGGTGATATTAATGATCAGATCGATCTGGTATCCGCCGTTAGGCAGTCGTGAATTGGCGGATACGGTCTATAAAGAGGTTTTTGGTGATACCGAAAAAGCAGACGAATTCGGCTGGCACGTTGTAATAACAGCTCCGGACGATTCTGCCGCAGCTGCCGGAAGGCTTGATTACATCAACGCATCCACCGGCAAGATAAGCCGGGTATGCTGCCTTCCTCAGTACCGCAGAAATAAAATGGCTGATTCAGTGGTCAAAATGCTTATTTACCGTGCATCACTGCTGAATATGAAAAAGGTCATTGCTGCCGCAGACGGCGAAGGCGCCGAACTGCTGATCTCCATGGGTTTCACCAAAACCGGAGAATATCAATACGAAAAGGATGTTTGTGATGGATGCTGCGAAGATTGCAAGGATAAATGCCCTTGCTAAAAAGAGTAAAACCGAGGGTCTTACAGAAGAAGAAAAGCTGGAACAGCAGAAACTGCGCCGTGAATACATCGACAGTGTTAAAATGAGCCTTGTGGGTCAGTTGGACAACACATATATAGTTGATGAAAACGGCAACAAATCAAAGCTTAAACACAAGTAAATATCCCAGTGCAAGCTGGACAACAAGTATTATGGGCATACCGATAGCAAAGCTGATATGCTTTGTTTTATGCTGAAAAACCTGCATCCCTGCGATGCTGCCAACGCTTCCGCCAAAGATGGCGGATAGAAACAGCGTCTTTTCGGGGATGCGGCGTTTATTCTTTTTTGCCTTTCTTTTATCTATCCCAATCAGTGCAAAAGAAAAGGCATTTATCACGACCAGATAAACTAAAATATACTTCATAATATCTCAAAAAGGATGTAACGATGGCGAAACTGTACTTTAAATACGGTGCTATGGGCTCTTCAAAATCAGCTCAGGCATTGATAACTAAATTCAATTATGAGGAAATGGGCATGAAGGTTTGGCTTTTAAAGCCTTCAACCGACACCCGTGACGGTATTGATATAATCAAGTCCCGCATCGGTCTTGGTCAGCAGGCGGTGGTAGTAACTCCCGACTGCGATATAGTCCATATGTATAAAAACGGCGTTGTCTGCGATGTAATAATTGCCGATGAATGTCAGTTTTTCACTCCTGAGCAGATAGACGGTCTTCGTCAACTGGTGGACGAAGAAAACCTGCCGGTAATGTGCTTTGGCCTGCGCACAGATTTTCAGACTAATCTGTTCCCCGGCAGCCGACGACTGTTTGAGATCGCAGACTCCATAACAGAAATAAAGAATATCTGTTCCTGCGGCTCCAAAGCCATAGTCAATTGCCGCATCGGCGCAGACGGTAAAGTCGTCACTGTTGGTGAACAGGTATTTCTGGGTGGAAACGACTCCTATATCCCCATGTGCCACCGTTGTTGGAAAGAGCGCATAGCCCGCGAGCGTGCTGAACAGGCTCAGGTCAGCGTATTTTAACCTTTACCTTTCAGGTGTTCATCCACTCTCAGCAGCACAAGATGGACAGCAGGTTCGTTCTTGCCGCCTTCGGGAATAATGATATGTGCATTTTTTCGGCTCGGGTCTACATACTTTTCATGCATAGGTTTAACAGTAGTCAGATACTGCTGAGTAACAGATTCAAGTGTACGTCCCCTGTCCCGAATATCACGTTTTATCCTTCTGAGGACCCGGACATCGGCGTCGGTATCAACGAATATGCGAAGATCCATAAGATCACATAGTTCCTGATTCTCCAGTATCAGAATACCTTCAACAATAATAACATCTCTTGGTTCAATGACCATAGTCCGGTCGGAACGGTTATGAATAGTGAAATCATACACGGGGCAAACGATGCTTTGCCCCGATTTCAATTGACTGAGCTGCCGTATAAACAAATCGTTGTCAAAAGCGTCGGGGCTGTCGTAGTTTACAAGACAACGCTCCTCATAAGAAAGATGGTCAAGGGATTTATAATAATTATCGTGATTGACTATAACCACGTCATCGCCAAACTTTTCCGCAATTTTCTTAGTTAGGGTAGTTTTTCCGCTGCCAGTGCCTCCGGCAATACCAATAATAAGTCTTTCAGCCATACTTTCAACCTCACCTTCTCATCTGCAAATATCTTAACATTAATGCTTCATACTTTCAATACGAAGCAAATAATTAAGTTATCAATGTTGAAAAAACAAGAAGAACTTGGTATAATGTCAAACGGTCAAGTATGGAATATTTGACGATCACTATTTTGATGGAGGAAACTCAAAATGAAAAAGCTGATTTCCCTTCTTCTTGTGCTGAGCATGATTTTTGCTTTCGCTGCCTGCTCCAGCACTGAAGAAACCGCAGAAGCTCCTGCCGAAGAAGCTGCCGCCGCCGATACCTATGAGATCGCTCTGGTAACCGACGTCGGCAATATTGATGACAAGTCCTTCAACGAAGGCACCTGGAACGGTGTTGTTGAATACTCTGAAGCCAATAGTAAGACTTATGCTTACTATCGTCCTTCCGAAGACAGCACCGAAGCTCGTGTGGAAACCATCGGAACTGCTATCGACAAGGGCGCAAAGACTGTTGTCTGCCCCGGATACCTGTTTGAAGAAGCCATCTTCCAGATCCAGGACAAGTATCCCGACGTAAACTTCCTTCTGCTTGATGGCGAACCTCACGATGCTGATTACAATTACAAGACTTCTTCCAATGTCCATTGCATCCTTTATAAGGAAGAGCAGGCCGGTTACCTCGCCGGTTACGCCGCTGTTAAAGACGGCTACACCAAGCTGGGCTTCCTTGGCGGCATGGCTGTTCCCGCTGTTATCCGTTACGGATACGGTTTCGTTCAGGGCGCTGACGCTGCTGCTGCTGAAATGGGCGTAGACGTCGAAATGAAATACTGGTACT
>CAZIPP010000029.1:5230-14989 GCA_964541215.1 uncultured Oscillospiraceae bacterium | reverse complement strand
CCACCTCCCTTTAACAAGGGAGGCTATGGACGCAGGATGTAACGTATTGCGCCGTAGGGAACGGCCTGCGTGCCGTTCCACCCGTTATCCACCACACTACCTTATAACAAAACAGGCCGCCTTAAATGGCAGCCTGTATTTTTAAAATCAAACAATATACTGCAAAACGTCTACGACTTCGCCGCCTTTGAGATAGATCCTTGGTACACGCTTGGAAATATCGCAGGCGATCTCATAGGTGATGGTACCGGCCTGATTTGCCAGATCGTCCATGGGGATGAACTCGTCTCCATCGCGACCAAAGATGGTAACAACATCGCCTACTTTGGCTTCGGGAACATCGGTGACATCCAACATGCACATATCCATGCAAACACGACCTACCTGAGGAGCGCGCTTGCCGCAGACAAGGAACTCACGACTGTTGGAAAAACGGCGGGGATATCCGTCTGCATAGCCAATGGGTATTACAGCGATTCGGCGCTTGGAGGGGGTGGTATAGGTGCGTCCGTAGCTCAGGGTAACGTCGGCTTCAAATTCCTTTATCTGAGCGATGGATGAACGCAGGCTCATCAGAGGACGCAGCTCAACATCGCGCTCAAATTTGTCGGCAGGGTACAGACCATAGGTGGCCAGACCGGGACGGAACATATCAAGAGCTTTCTCGGGATAGTTGATGGTGCAGCCGCTGTTTGCGCAGTGACGCAGACGGAAGGTGATGCCCTTTTCGGCAAGCTTTTCGATAAGACCCATGAAGCGCCCGTACTGAAGCTCAGTGTATTCTCTCTGCTCGGTATCATCGGATACAGCAAAATGGGTAAAAATACCTTCAATGTCCAGATTGGGGAGCTTGGAGACCTCCACAACGCCTTCCACGGAATGGTCAAACTCGCCGTAGGTGGTGAAACCCATGCGGCTCATGCCGGTGTCTGCCTTGATATGTACAGTCAGCTTTTTGCCGCTTTTGGCAAGACGGCTGTCAAGCTCTTTTGCATAATCAACATCGTTGACAGCCTGTGTGATGTTGTGATCTGCCAGTTCATCGGCAAATTCCGCGGGGGTAAATCCGAGGATAAGTATGGGCAGCTTGATATCAGCGTTGCGAAGCTGGATGGCTTCTTCGATATTGGAAACGGCAAGGTATTTTGCGCCAAGCTCCTGAAGGACCTTGGAAACCATTACGGAACCGTGACCGTAGGAGTCAGCCTTGACTACGCCGACAAAACCGCAGTCTTCCGGCATGGCAGCCTTGAGGGATCTGTAGTTGAATTCCAGAGCATCGAGATCTATTTCTGCCCATGTTCTTTTCAGCAGATGCTGCATTTAAATACGCCTCTTCTCTTTAGTGTGTTTAATATTTGGTATCTACTGCGGGGTAAAGCTTGCATATATGACCACGCTGCCGTCGGATACTATTTCGCCGTAAACGGGCGACAGGGTGGTTTTATCAAACCAGGTGCGGATCTCCAGTTCATCAGAGCCGCTTCCGGTGAGATAACTTACAAAGTAACAGTCTGTACCGTTGATGTTTGCGGCACAGGTGTTGGAAATATAGCCGGAACACCATGCTTCTGCCATAGTAGGTAGCGCTCCCATAGGAGAAAGCTCGGTGCCTTCAAGCTTGCCTGTATCCAGACTTACTCCGTCGAAAGACAGAGAAGCTCCGGATGGGCTGACGGTGGCTGAAATACCGGCAATGATGTCCGGTTCAAGGATGGTGACTGTGCTGCCTTTCTGACGTACAAAGTCACATTCCAGGCGGTAATCATACACCCGTTCGCCGTAATCCACCTGAACATCGGCGGAAAGCTTTGTGCCGCCGTCTGCCAGAAGCCCGGCACGAATGTCTAAAGCTGCCTGCCCGGGATCGTTGGCTGCTGTTTTGCAGGCAGAAAACAGCAGGGTCATCATAAGTGCGAAAGCTGCAACTTTTCGCACTTTATTCAACTCCTCTTGGTTTACATAATTACGGCAACAGCCCCGGCAGCGCATCAATGATGTCTGTGGGGAGCATACCATACTGACCTATCAGCTCCGCGCACATATCACCGGCTTTTCCGTGGAGCCATGCAGCGGTATAAGCGGCTTCAAAGGGAGGGAGACCCTGACCTATGAGAGAAGCTATCATACCTGCCAACACATCACCGCTGCCGCCTGTCGCCATACCGGCGTTGCCGGTGGTGTTGATTACGGCAGAGCCGTCACCGGAGGCGGTAACAGTGCGGTGACCTTTGGAAACAAGGGTACAGCGGTTTTTGAGCGCAAAGCCTTTTGCCTCTGATATGCGGTCGGATACGCTGCCTCCGAGTCTGGCAAATTCTCCATCGTGGGGAGTAAGCACCACAGGACAAGCAGCTGACTTCAATATATTTATATTCCGGGACAGGGCGTTTATGCCGTCTGCATCGATAACAAGAGGGATTTTTGAATTTGCGATCATCTGACAAACCAGCTTGTCCAGCTCCTGAGACTGACCAAGACCGGGACCGATAAGACAGACATCTGCCTTTTCCATCCTGTCAAGTATTTCGGGAAGGGCATCTGCTGTAAGTTTTCCGGACGGGTCACAGGGGAGAGGAAACACCATCGCTTCATCGTTTTTGATGGCTGAAATGGTGTAGATGCTTTCCGGGACGCCAAGGAAAACAAGACCGCTGCCGCATCGAAGAGCGGCTTTTGCAGCCATGGAGGGAGCCCCGGTATATCCGATGCTGCCGCCGATGATGAGGACCTTGCCAAAATCGCCCTTGTGGGAGTTTTGGGGACGTTCGGGCAAAAAAGAAGATATTAGCTTCTCGTCAGCGGTCATGGCAAGAGGAGCTTCCGCAGCAATGGCTTCGGAAGGAATTTTTATATCAACCACCTCAAGCTGACCGCAGCAGAAGCAGCCGGGAGGCAGGATATGACCTGCCTTCGGAGCAGTAAAAGTAACTGTCAGGTCAGCGTTTACCGCGCAGCCCATGATGGCGCCTGTATCACTGGCAACACCGCTGGCAATGTCTACCGCAACCACTTTCGCAGCGCACCCGTTGATGAGTGACACTGCGTCAACACCGGATGAGCGCATATTGGAGTTCAGACCGATACCAAACATGGCGTCAAAAACAAGGTCACAGCCATCGAGGTAAGCCTTTGCGGAATCGGGATCAAAGTCTTCGACCCTGCCGCCTTTGGCTTCAAGGCGACGCTCCATCAGTTTGCAGTCGGCAGTCATCTTCTCACGCCTGCCGATAAGAAAACAGCGAACATTGCCTCCGTTTTCGAGTATCAGGCGGGATATGGCAACGCCGTCGCCGCCGTTGTTGCCGCTGCCGCAGAATACGGCACAGTTTTTTCCTCTTACGCTGCCAAAGGCTTCTTCTGTCTTGGAAAAAACCAGACCTGCGGCAGTTTCCATCAGCGTGTCTGACGGTATGCCCATGGTGTTTATGGCATAGCTGTCTATGTTTTTCATAGACTGAGCACTATATACATTCATAATACAATCACTACCCAACATGAATGTGGAAGAAGGATCCTTACATTCCCTTCATTCTCTGGCGAAGATAGCTCTTCATGGCAGTTCTCAGCTTTTCAGAGGGCTGCATTACCATAAAGCACAGCTTGCCGTCATTGTCTTCAAAGATGATGAACCAGCGTCCGGCAGCGGAAGGGCTGGAAGAAAAATCGTGGGTGTATTCAACGTTGTAAGCGGTGGCGTCGGATTCGTATTCAGCGGTGTATGGAGCCATAAGCTTAATATTCTTGACCTCGGTGGAAACCATGCGCTTACGCTTGCGTTTGCCCATGATCTTGTCGATATCCAGCTCGCCGTTGGTAAAGGCGTATTCGTATTCCAGATTCAGCAGCTTGATGGCAAAGTATGCACCTACCACAAAAACCGAGAACATCAGCGGCAGGATGGCGGGGATGAACCAGAACACGGCAAAGGTCAAAATTATGACTGCCAAAACAATACCGATCTTTGCCAGCAGGATCTTGCCGGAGGTATGAACGGTTACGAGTTCTTCAACAAAGGTATCAAACATAGAATAACACTCCAGAAAAATATGATAAACTTCTAATAATTATATGCTACTTTCGTGCCAGTTTCAAGCAAAACCGAATAATATAATGAGAAACACTTGAAACCGCCACATTTTTGTGTTATAAAGGGAGTTGTCTGAATTTAATACCCATAGGTGATGACCGGGTCGTCAGGCAGATATCATCCGCTTCAGAGAGGGCTGCAAAAGCTGTGAGCAGCCTGCGGATCTCTGTTTTGGCTTTCCCCCGTGAGCTTCGGAGCTGAAATAGCAGTAGGCTTCGGCGGATGGTTCCGTTAACGACCATAAGTGCACGTTATTTTGCGTGAATGCGGGTGGTACCGCGGAAGGATAGCCTTTCGTCCCCAAGTTGGGGAGAGAGGCATTTTTTATTTTGTAAATCAATTACCAAAAGGAGTAATTTTTAATGAGAACTCAGCTTGAACAGATCAGGCAGAATGCGCTGGCTGCTTTTGCATCCGCCGCTTCCACTGCTGAGCTGGAAGAAATGCGTGTCAAGGTACTTGGCAAAAAGGGCGAGCTTACCGCTGTTTTGAAGCAGATGGGCAAGCTCTCCGCTGAAGAAAGACCTGTTATCGGTCAGGTGGCCAATGAATGCAGAGCAGATATCGAAAAGGCTCTGGAAGAAGCAAAGACCAAGCTTGAAGCCGCTGCGCTTAACGCTCGTCTTGAAGCCGAAGCTATCGACGTGACCATCCCCGGCACCGCCGTTGAAGAAGGTCACCGTCACCCCATTTCCTTTACAATGGACGAGGTTCGCGATACCTTTACCGCCATGGGCTATGAAGTTATCGATGGTCCCGAAATCGAGCTTGCCGAGTACGTTTTCACCAAGCTCAACACCCCCAAAACTCACCCCGCAAGAGACAGATCCGATACATTCTATACTCAGGAGGACGAGGAAGTTCTGCTGCGCACTCAGACCAGCCCCATGCAGGTCCGTGTTATGGAGCAGCGCCAGCCTCCTATCCGCATAATCTCTCCCGGCCGCGTTTACCGCAAGGACGAAGTGGACGCCACCCACAGTCCCATGTTCCATCAGATAGAAGGTCTTGTTGTTGACGAAGGCATCACCTTCGGCGATCTGAAGGGAGCGCTTACCCAGATGATCCAGCAGCTTTTCGGTCAGGAAGTTCAGGTGCGCTTCCGTCCTCATCACTTCCCCTATACTGAGCCTTCCTGCGAAGTTGACGTTCAGTGCTTCGAATGCGGCGGCAAAGGCTGCCGTGTCTGCAAGGGTGAGGGCTGGATAGAACTGCTGGGTTCCGGTATGGTACATCCCAAGGTTCTTGAGACCTGCGGCATCGACCCCAACAAGTATTCCGGTTTCGCTTTCGGTGTAGGCTGCGAACGCCTTACCATGCGTCGTTTTGCCATCAGCGATATGCGCCTGCTGTATGAAAACGACAAGCGTTTCCTGGAACAGTTTTAATTGAAAGGAGCTGTATAGAACATGAATCTGTCCCGTGAATGGCTTTCCGATTATGTTGACGTCAAGTCGATCCCCGATAAAGAATTCTGCGACCGCCTGACCATGTCCGGCTCCAAGGTCGAAACCTGCGAAGTTACCGGCAGCGAGATATCCAATGTTGTTGTCGGCAAGGTAGTGTCTATTGTACGCCATGAAAACTCCGACCATATGTGGATCTGCCAGGTAGATGTGGGCAAGGGTGAACCTGTCCAGATAGTTACCGGAGCTCAGAACGTTAAAGAAGGCGATCTCTGCCCCGCTGCTCTGGATGGAGCAACTCTTCCCGGCGGCATTACCATCAAGGCCGGTCAGCTCAGAGGTGAAGCTTCCAACGGTATGCTCTGCTCTCTGGCTGAACTGGGTCTGGAAGTTCGTGACTTCCCCTATGCGATAGAAGACGGAATTTTCATCCTTGAAGAAGACTGCAAGCCCGGCGACGACATTAAAGATGTTGTCGGTTTTGGCGACAGCGTTCTGGAGTTTGAGATAACAAACAACCGTGCCGACTGCTTTGGCATGATCGGTCTTGCCCGTGAGGTTTCCGCAACCTTTGATGCTGAGCTGAATGTTCACGCTCCCGAAGTCAAGGGTGCCGGTGGCGATATCTATGAGCATCTGGACGTTGAAGTGCTGGACACCGATCTGTGTTCCCGCTACACCGCCAGAATGGTCACCGATATTAAGATCGAGCCTTCTCCCGCATGGATGCGCCGCAGACTCCGCGCCATGGGTATCCGTCCCATCAACAATATCGTTGACATCACCAACTATGTAATGCTTGAGTACGGTCAGCCCATGCATGCTTTCGACTATAACTATATCCGCGGCGGTAAGATCATCGTCCGCCGTGCCGGCGAAGATAAAACTGTTACCACGCTCGACGGTCAGCTGCGCAGCCTCAAGCCCGATATGCTGATGATCTGCGATACTGTAGGTCCTGTTGGCGTAGCCGGTGTCATGGGCGGTGAAAACAGCGAGATAACCGAGAACACAAAGGCCATCGTATTCGAATCTGCCTGCTTCTCCGGTCCCTCTGTCAGAACCACCGCTGTTGGTCTGAACCTGCGTACCGACGCTTCCAGCCGTTTTGAAAAAGGACTTGACCCCCAGAATACCATGGGCGCTGTACAGCGTGCCTGTGAGCTGGTTGAAATGCTTGGCGCCGGCAAGGTCGTGGATGGCATAATCGATGTTCTCGGTGATATGCCCGAGCCTGCCACTCTGCCCCTTGAACCCGAAAAGATCAACAAACTCATCGGTATAGATGTTTCCGCCGATTACATGAAGGATATTCTCGTAAAGCTTGGCTTTACCGTGGACGAGGACTACACCGTTCACGCTCCCTCGTGGCGTGCGGATATTGAATGCAATGCCGACCTGGCAGAAGAGATAGCCAGATTCTACGGATATGATAAGGTGCCCACTACCATGTTCAAGGCAGCCACTGAAATGGGCTTCCTCCATGAGATAGATGTTGCTCAGCGCCGTGTTGGTCAGCTGTGCCGCGGCATGGGTTATTCCGAAATACTGACCTATTCCTTCGTATCTCCCAAGAACGCAGACCTGCTGCGCTATCCCGAAAACAGCCCTCTGAGAAATACTCTGGGTATCATCAACCCTCTGGGCGAGGATACCTCCGTCATGCGTACTTCCATGCTGCCCTGTATGCTGGAAGTTCTCCAGAGAAACTGGAACTATCGCAATAAGAACGTCAAGTTCTACGAGACCGGTCGTGTATATCTGCCTGTTGAAGGTCAGCAGCTGCCTGACGAGCCCATTTATCTGTCTATGGGTATGTACGGCAAGGGTGACTTCTTCACCCTCAAGGGTGAGGTCGAGGCTATATTCAAGTCTATGAATCTGGCAAAGCCCGAATTCGCCGCAGAAAAGAACGACCCCACCTTCCATCCCGGACGCTGCGCCGTTGTTACTGTGGATGGGGAAAAACTGGGTGTTATCGGTCAGATCCATCCTCTGGTGGCTGCCAACTATGGCATCGATGCCGAAGTTTACTGCGCTGAATTCAACTTCACCGCCATGATCGCAACTCAGCAGAGCGATCCTCAGTATGTCCCCCTGCCCAAGTTCCCCGCAGTTGCCCGTGATATCGCGGTTGTCTGTGATGTTGAATGCACTGTGGCTCAGCTTGAAAAGAGCATTGCAAGGGGCGCCGGAGAGCTGCTGAAAAACGTTGAGCTGTTCGACATCTATCAGGGTACCGGTATTCCCGAAGGCAAGAAGAGCCTTGCGTTCTCCATGACCTTCCGTGCCGAAGACAGAACTCTCACCGATGCTGACGCGGAAGCTGAGGTAAAGGCGGTGCTGGAAGCTCTGGAGGCTGATTGCGGAGCTGTTCTTCGCTAAATGTAATTTAAACGTAACATTCAGCTGTTTACTATTGCTGTTTTTTGGTATAAAATATATATACACTAAAAACCAGCTTGATAAGGAGGTAGCCGGATGTTTGACAATACCATCAAGTTTTCACTTGCCAACGATAAGGACGAGGAAACCAAGAATATCCTTATGTCGGTATACAATTCACTTAGCGAAAAGGGATATAATCCCATTAATCAGATAGTCGGTTATCTTCTGTCTGAAGATCCAACCTACATCACTAACCACAATGGTGCCAGAGCGCTCATTCGGAAAATTGACCGGGACGAGCTGCTGCGCCAGCTTGTGATAAACTATCTGTTCAGCGAATAACCTGAAATATTTATATCCGATATCAAAGCAGGACGTTGATTTTGTATTGACGTCCTGCTTTTTTTAATGTATGATTAACATAATGTAGTTATACAAATTAATTATGTATCGTAAATATCACGACCAGCAACAAAACTGGAAAAAATAACTTGTGATGTGTTGACAGATTGTATTCAATGTGTTACAATTCGGTTACAACATTCACGAAAGGGGTAGACTATGAGCGCAGAAAGCAAAGAATTGATTTACAAAGGCTATCCGCTTCGCCGCAAAGACAACCTGATTTACTACGGCAGCATGACCGATAAATATATCATAATGATGCAGATATTAGAATCCAAAAATGTGGGTGACCTTCCTGTTGCCACCAGAGTTTCTGTTCAGCTCCAGCTGACTGATCCCGATGCCAGAGCAAAGGACAGGATCGTAAAGAAGACTGAGAAAGACGGACTGTATTCCGCAATAGATGTGGGAGCTGTCTGGCTTGCAAGAGCTTTGGCACAAAAGTAACAGGAGATTATCATGAAATCAGCAAGACGTTTAACAAGAATGGCCGCTCTTATTGTGGCAGTTGCCATGATTTGGGCTATCAGCGCTTCTGCTGCCTGCCTTGGTGTAGGTACTGTAAATGTTGATGCCCTGCGCATGAGAGCAGAGCCCAATACCGAATCGGAAATACTTCTTACCGCTGCCGCGGGTGACCGCGTTCTGCTGCTTGAAACAAGTGAACAGGCAGACGGTGTCTGGTACAAGGTAAACTGCAACCTGACTGAAGGATGGATGCGCAGCGATTACCTTGACGCGGCAGAATCTATGGACTGCGAGCTTGGTACCGCAGTTGTAAATGTTACCCTGCTCAACTTCCGCAAGACTCCCAGCACCGATGCAGCCGTTATCGGCTCTCTGGCTGAAGGCGCTCAGCTGAACGTTGTCGGCCTTGAAAACGGTTGGTTCAAGGTAGAATACGAGGGTCAGACCGGTTATATTTCCGGCGAATATGTGGACTTTACTTCCGCTCCCGCCCAGAATACCTTTGCAGTAACACTTAGCGAGGCAGGCGTGTCTGACATAGTTCTTACATCAGCCAGCGCTGATGCACAGGCTCTTCTGACATATGCCAGCACTTTGTTGGGATGTCCCTATGTTTACGGCGGCACCGACCCCAGCGGTTTTGACTGCTCCGGTTTTGTCCAGTATGTATATAAGCATTTCGGTATCACCGTTGGTCGTTCTTCTGATGACCAGTATGAGGATGGCATCCGTGTTAACGAAGCCGATCTTCAGCCCGGAGACCTGCTGTTCTGGACTTCCAGCGAGACTGCAAAAACCACTCATTCCGGTATTTACATAGGCAACCGCCAGTTTATCCATGCCAGCAGCAATGACGGCATTACCATAACCTCTATGGACAGTCTTTGGTACTCCATGCGCTATGTTGGCGCAGTTCGTATCCTGGGCGTCTCGGGGTATGAACCGAAATAAATGAAAAAACCGCAGCAAGCGCTGCGGTTTTTTCATTTATTAGGGGTTAGG
>CAZIPP010000029.1:0-5130 GCA_964541215.1 uncultured Oscillospiraceae bacterium | reverse complement strand
TAGGGGTTAGGGAATGGAAAAATGTTGCAGGTACACAATGCCCTAGACCCTAGATCCTAGCCCCTAAACCCTGTAAGAAAAGCCCGGCATTTGCCGGGCTTTTCTTACAGGGTTTTTACATCGTTGTTCAGACGGATATCTGCCTGAGTTTTGTAAGGCATAGGCAGTCTGGGCTCCTGCTGAGGCATCTGAGTGGGAGACCACTGGTTGTACAGGGGACCGGGGATGTCGTTGGGAGCGCTGATGTCCACCTGCTGAGCCTGCTGGGGAGGAGGAGCCTTCTGTTCTCCACCTTCGGGAGGTCCGCCGGGACCACCTTCGCCGCCTTCGGGGGGAGGACCGTCGGGAGCGGGACCACCGCCGGGACCGCCGGGACCACCGGGACCACCGCCGGCAGCCTTTTCGGCAAAGCCGCTGCCGTCTATCTGACCGCCGATATCGGGGCAGACGCGCAGGTTCAGATACAGCCACTGACCGTCTTCATAGACGAAGTCGGCGCCGTAGCGTTCATACAGCACCATGCAGCGCTGCTGACCGTTGGCACTGGCGAAGCCGGCAATATAACCGGGAGTATAGAACAGAGCCTGTGCGCTCTGGGCATCTTCAGCGACCTCAATGATGGGAGAGGTGACAAAGTGGTTTGAATACTCGTTGAGAGTACGCCAGTCGGGGCAGTTTTCGACCTCGGGATATATCTCTTTGGTCTGGCGGAAGTTGTTCAGAACCTTCAGCTCCTGACCAAGAACGTAGTTCTGCCAATAGGTCCAGCGGTTTCCCATCTGACCGCTGGCATGAGCCCAGGTGATATCGTTGCGCTTGGACCAGTAGTCGGTGTATTCCTCTCTGTGGATACCGGCGGCATGCCAGTCAACGTGGAGGGAATGAGCCTTTTCGCACTCAATGGCGGCTACGGCTCTGTCGATTCTCTGAGAAAGAGGAAGATGTTCATACATAATTACTTACCTCCGTATACCATGTCCCAGCTGAAGCCTTCTTCTCCGTCGGGACCATAGCTTCTGGTTTCGCTGAAGGTCCAGTAGGGCTTGGGGAGGGGCTTCTGGTGGCAGTAGTTGAATTTCATAGTGTATGCGTCGCAGGAGAAATAGTAAGGATCAGGCTCATTGTTGCCGCCTCCGGGAGGAGGTCCGCCGGGGAAGCCCTGACCGGGAGGGGGAGGATTCTTTTCGCGCTCCAGCTCGGTGGGACCGCCAAAGCCTTCTCCGGGAGTAGTTGAGAAGTCGGTACCTACAAACAGGTGCCAGATCTTCCACTGCCCGTCTTCCTTAATGAAGTCGATAAAGTATTTTTCATACATATAGCCGTGTCTGTCGCTGCCGGAGGTGTGACCGGGAGTGTACCATACGCCCTGAGCGGTCTGACCGTCGCCTGCCAGCTCAATATAGGGAGTGGTGATGGCGTGAACGAAGCTCTGACCAAGACCCAGATTGTCTTCGCAGTCTTCGATGGTGGGATCGTTGGCGATGGCTTCTGCCAGAGCCTGTTTCTGGTTGTTCAGATTGTTAATGCCGTATGCCTGCATGATCTTATCATAACCCAGCATATAGCCTCGGCTCTGACCGAAGGAAGCGGTTTTCTTGTTTTCGGGCTTTTGTACCCAGATATCTTCCAACTCTTCGATCTGTCGTGCGTAGCAGTGGTAGTAGATATGCAGAGCCATTACGTTTTTGATCTCGATGATATCCCATACGCGCTGTATGCGTTCTTCATCGGTGTATATCTTTTTATCAAACATGGTATGTGCCATTACGATTCACTCCTTTCCTGTTATATTCCGTAGCTGAAGGTGTTGGCAAAGGTATCGTAAGGTCTGGGAGCCAAAGGATTGGGTTTACCGGGACGTTTGGCGTTCAGCAGCTCGTTGACCTTCATGGGTACGTTGGGCTTGGGGAAATCGAATTCGCCGATCTCGGCGTAAGCGGGATCCACAGGCTTGGGCTCATAGCCGCCGTACCACTTTTTGCCGGCAACGTGCTTGATTTCGGGAGTGTCAAGCAGATGCCAGATCTTCCATGCACCATCTTCCTTAACGAAGTCAACGGCTATCCAGCCCCACTGATGGATGGTGGTGGGACCGGCTTCGGTGTAGTCGGTGATGTGTGCCAGAGCGTACCACATGCCCTTGGCAGTCTGACCGTCCTCGGCTATGTATACCAGAGGAGTGGTCAGGTTATCGGGGGTAAGGGAGCCGACACCGTAAAGTTCTTCGTCAGTCTTGCCTTCCAGTTCGGGATTGTTCTTTCTGGCAACTCTGGCCTTCAGCAGACCCAGTTCCTTGGTAGCTTTGAACCAGCCTTCGATGGCTTCGTAGCCTTTGTAGTAACCGTCGTTGAAGCCCAGGCAGGGATCGGGAGCTTTTTTGCACCACATCTCTTCCCATACCTTGTCTTCAAGCTTCCACAGATTGTAGAAACTGCGGCGACCCATGAGGTTGACGATCTCCTGATAGTCTTCCCAGCGACCGACCAGTTCTTCAGTTGTGAACTGCTTGCTCATATCTTTTTCATTCCTTTCTGAGTTTGTGTACAAACTATTCTGCAAGTATATTTTATTAGCAATCATGGACAACTTACAAGTAACAATTACGTCAGTGTGGTATCATTATCGATACTGAAACAAAAAAGCTGTCATTCCGAACCGATTTGCGAACCGATTCGAAATGACAGTATTACGCAGCGCATCCTCGCTGTCATCCTGAGCCTGCGCAGCAGGCGTGAGGATCCGTAGCTCGAATATTATGGATTGCCTCGTCGGTCATAAATGACCGTCTCGCAATGACGGTATTACGCTTTCTTTTTTAAAAGCAGTACCCAGTGGGCATTTTTGAGTTTTCCGTTTTCGTATTCAAGCTGATCCACCGGCTCGGCGGCAAATTCAAAGTTTTCAAATACGGAAACCATTTCATCATAGTTCAAATAGCAATGGGCGGTACTGTTGGCTTCGGTATTCTCCGATGGTACGGTGCAGCCATCAGACCAGACTGTCTTGGCATTTAGATAATTTGGAGAAGACTTTGAACACATGGTTATAAAAAGCTCTCCTCCGGGTTTCATTACTCGTGCGATCTCTTTCGCGGCGGTTTTGACCTCGTCCAAAGTGGCGTGATATATAACATTGTAGCACATCACTGCGTCGAAAGCTGCGTCAGGCAGGGGAATGGACCTCATATCTCCGGACACAGTACGCAATGCGGCGCCGTCGTGAGCTGCCCATTTCGCGGTGTGCTCCAGCCCGGTGGCAGACTGATCAAAGGCGGTCACCACAAAGCCGGCATTGGAGAAGAATACGCTGTGTCGTCCGAGACCGCAGCCATGGTCCAAAATGGTCAGATAATCCAGCTGCATCCAGCGTTCAGCCAGATAATATGCCTGTGGATCGGGCACAAGCCACTTGTTGTCTTTATTGGTTGCCCAGCTCCAGTCGGTTCCGTTCATAGTGAGTCCTCCTTTAATTTTTGTTGTTTATTCTATTGTAACATATTTCCCTGAATTTTGAACCGTATAGCCAAATAAAAAAAGGAAAAGCTATGAAAAAGAGGTGGAGCTAATGAGTTTTCAGCATAAAGGACGACAAAGCATGGAGTTTGAACAGCCGCCATCCATATTGTCGTACGCTGCGGTGGTGGGCAAAAAAGAAGGCGAAGGACCGCTGAGGGATTGTTTTGACCAGATAAGCGAAGACAGCCGATTTGGTCAGGATACATGGGAAAAAGCAGAAAGCGAACTGCAAAAACGTACTCTCAGATGTGCCATGGACAAGGGCGGCGTGGAAACAGATGATATTGACTGCATTTTTTCGGGCGACCTTTTGAATCAGTGTGTCGGTTCGAGCTTTGCACTGCGCGGGCTTGGAGTACCTTCCATCGGCTTGTATGGAGCCTGTTCAACCATGGCAGAATCTCTTCTGCTGGCATCCATGATGCTGGCAGGCGGTTTAGGGTTTACAGCCGCCGCCATGACCAGCTCCCATTTTGCCACGGCTGAGCGCCAGTTCAGAACGCCTATGGAATATGGCGGACAGCGCACGCCAACTGCGCAATGGACTGTTACCGGTTCCGGTGCGGTAATACTTACCGCGGAAGGAAGCGGTCCATATGTTACGGCGGCAACCATTGGCAAGGTGGTTGATATGGGAATAAAGGATGTCAACAATATGGGAGCCGCCATGGCGCCGGCTGCATATGATACGCTCAAAGCCCATTTTGATGATCTGGGAAGGACACCGGAGGACTATGACCTTATCGTGACAGGTGACCTTGGATCTGTTGGACGAAAGATAGTTGTGGACTTTTTCAAAAAGGATTCCATAGACATCTCAAAGGTATATAACGACTGCGGGCTGATGATATTCGATCTGAAAGGGCAGGATGTTCACGCCGGAGGTTCAGGATGCGGCTGTTCCGGCGCAGTACTTGCCGGAAAACTGCTGGACGATGTAAGAAACGGGAAGCTGAACAGGCTGCTGTTTGCGGGAACGGGTTCACTGCAATCACCGCTGTCGTTTCAACAGGGGGAAAGTATACCCGCTATCTGCCACGCTGTGTCGATATGCCGGGAAAGGAGCGGGAACTGATGGAGTTTATCAAAGCGTTTCTTGTGGGCGGTGCTATCTGCGCCATTGCTCAGATACTGATAGACAAAACAAAGCTGACTCCCGCACGCATATTGGTGACCTATGTGGTGGCCGGAGTTGTGTTGGGAGCGCTGGGCATATATGATTATGTTGTGGACTTTGCGGGAGCGGGTGCCACGGTGCCAATCGTGGGGTTCGGCTATCTGCTGTCCACCGGCGTTAAGGAAGCGGTGGCGTCTCAGGGGGTTCTGGGAGTTTTTATCGGCGGAGTCAAGGCGGCTGCCGGAGGAATAACGGCATCGGTGGTGTTCGGTTATCTGATGGCGCTGTTGTTCAAATCCGGCGATAAGGCGTAA
Organism: uncultured Oscillospiraceae bacterium; assembly: GCA_964541215.1. GTDB lineage: Bacteria > Bacillota > Clostridia > Oscillospirales > Oscillospiraceae > SIG469. Next base: position 184 of record CAZIPP010000029.1, on the reverse strand, counting down.
ATAACTGTTATTTTTCAATTTATGCTGTCATTTCGAACATTGCGAAGCACTGCTCAGCAAGCTGAGCAATGGAGAAATCCCCATCTTATTATGCAAAGCACAATAAGATGGGGATGAGACTGTCAAAAAACCTCGTAGAGTTCGCTGACAAAGTCAGCGAATAAAGACCAATATGAAATTTCCG
>CAZIPP010000028.1:0-15024 GCA_964541215.1 uncultured Oscillospiraceae bacterium | reverse complement strand
AGAACTGCCCTGCAAAGAATGCAGGGCAGTTTTGTATTTATAATTACTTATTGAAGATCTTATAGATATCGTCGAAGGGATCGGCTTCCGCGCTCTTTTCTTCAAAGATGGGAGCAGCGGCAGCGCCATCGGAGAATACACCGGCAGAAGGTGCGGAAACGGGACCCTTATCACTGTCGAAACCGGTAGCGATAACGATAACACGCATCTCATCCTGCATGGTCTCATCAAAAGCGGCACCAAAGATGATGTTGGCATCCTGATTAGCCTTTTCTTCGATAAGGTCAGCAGCAGCATAGACCTCTTCCAGAGCGATATCAACAGAGCCGGTAATATTGACCAGAACGCCGCGGGCGCCATCAATGGAGGTCTCCAGCAGGGGGGACTGTACGGCCATCATTGCAGCCTCTTCAGCCTTATTCTTGCCTTCCGCACGACCAACGCCCATGTGAGCATGACCGGCATCTTTCATGATAGCGGTAACGTCGGCAAAGTCGAGGTTGATGAAACCGGTGTTCTTGATAAGATCGGAAATGCTGGTTACAGCTTCTTTCAAAACGTCGTCGGCAATTTCGAAAGCGTTTGCCAGAGTTATCTTCTGGTCGGTAACTTCCTGCAGACGTTCGTTGGGTATGATGATGAGGGAGTCCACAGCTTCACAAAGATCATCAATACCGGATTCAGCCTGCTTCATACGACGGGAGCCTTCAAATTTGAAGGGCTTGGTAACTACGCCAACGGTCAGAGCGCCCATCTCGCGAGCGATCTCAGCAACAACAGGTGCGCCGCCGGTACCGGTACCGCCGCCCATACCAGCGGTGATAAATACCATATCGCTGCCTTCCAGCGCCTTGGAAATAGCGCTGCGGCTTTCTTCTGCGGATTTCTTGCCGATCTCGGGCTTGGAGCCGGCGCCCATACCGGAAGTCAGCTTTTCGCCGATCTGGATCTTCTGGGTAGCTGCCGATTCCATAAGGACCTGCTTGTCCGTATTGATGGCAATGAATTCGACTCCCTGTATACCGGCCTGAACCATCCTGTTAACGACATTGTTGCCAGCGCCGCCTATACCGACTACTCTAATATTAACAACGTTGTGTGATCCTGTGTCCAGTTCATATGCCATGGTTGCTTCCTCCTATGTGTAAAATGGAAAATATTTTCCCTGATAAGCCTATTTCTTTACATAATATAATATATCGAAAATGTCCAAAGGTCAATAGTCTTGGCACAATTTATTGACCTATTTTCGCAAAACTAATCAACTTTTCACCGTATCTTGTGTTCATTTACGCATTTGGACGAAAATGAGCCATATTATCGGAATCCAAAGTCAGATCTATGGTACCGGACTGACTGTCTGTAAGCAGTTCCCGCACCGCGATAAGGTATTCGAGTTTGTAGTCTATATCGTCTATCGTTCCAAGCTCAACGATGAATCTTTCATCATATGTCAGCTTGGGATTGTAGTCTGTACTGAGGTCTATGACGCTGACATTGGCCGCTATACCGTTGTTTTCAAGCGCCTCCAGCAAAGCAGTCAGCTGAGTGAGCTTTGTTTCATCGCCTTCAACAGTGGTCAGGCTGTATCCCGCGGTAGCTCCTTCGGGAGTAAAGCCCACAACGGCGATGCCATTGGGCTGCTCTGCCTTGGAAAGAACTTTTCCGGTCTTATCGATATACCATACAGAGCCTACCGCGTCTGTAACATAAGCCGCAGCTCCGGATTCGTTTACCGATATCTCAAGGGTGCCGGGCAAAACACGCAGCAGCTTAACATCGGTAATATAATTCAGCTGCCCTCTTATAAGATTTGCCGTTTGCCCTTTGTTTATAAGGATAAGATTGTCGCCCACAGCAACGCCGGAAGCTTCGATAATCTCTTCATCCGTATACTGGTTATTGCCAATTACAACGAAGGTATCCACCTTGAAAAAAACCATGGTGGAAAAAGATACCACAAGCGCTGCCAGCAGAACGGTGATAAACTTTTGCAGAGGTCCCAGACCTGTTCTGCGGGTGCGCTTTTTTGTGTTTTCTCTGTTCAAGTTTTATCACCTCCACGGCAGATCATAATTTGACTGATACATTATACACCATTATTCTTCAAATTTCCACCCGTTTTATTGCCGCTCCGATATTTTTTAGATCTTTCTCCAAACTATCATACCCACGGTCGATGTGCTTAAGTCCTGTTATGCGGCTTTCTCCTTCCGCGCCCAGCGCCGCTGCCACCAGCGCAGCGCCTCCGCGAAGGTCTGTACATTCCATAACTGCGCCGCCCAGACTTTCCACTCCGAATACTACTGCCGCTCTTCCCTCGGTCCTGATATCCGCTCCCATGCGCATCAGTTCGCCCACATGACGGAACCTGTTTTCAAATATCGTTTCCACAAACACACTTGTACCCTTTGCTTTCAGCAAAGCTGCCATTACCGGTGCCTGCGCATCTGTCGGGAAACCAGGATATGGAGCTGTTCTGATATGCGGTACCGCTTTGGGTCTGCCCTTTGAGACTATCTCTATCCCTTCGGGCAGTTCGGTAATAACGCATCCTGCTGCCGTAAGCACGTCGGTTATTGCTTTAAGGTGAGCAGGCACAGCGTTTTCTATTGTTACCTTTCCTCCCGCAGAGCAGACAGCAGACATATATGTAGCCGCGACAATGCGGTCAGGCACTACGCTGTGCACCGCATTATGCAGTTCCCTTTTCCCTTTTATCACGACCGTTGACGTTCCTGCGCCGGTCACATCAGCTCCCATTGCCTGAAGGTATGTCTGCAGGTCTTCGATCTCCGGTTCACAGGCAGCATTGGTTATAACTGTATCCCCTTCAGCAAGGCAGGCTGCAAGCATGATATTTTCCGTTGCTCCCACACTGGGAAAAGACAGGTTTATCTCCGCACCTTTGAGCCTTTCTGCACGGCATTTTACCGCTCCGCCGCTGTCGTCCACATATGCGCCCATTTTTCTCATGGCGGCAAGATGAATGTCGATAGGTCTGCTTCCAAGTTCGCAGCCTCCCGGCATAAACATATCAACGCAGCCAGCGCACGCCAGTATGGGGCCGAGGAAAATTACTGATGACCGCATTTTACGCATCAGCTCATCAGGTATATCGCATCTTGACATGGGTCCGGAATCTATGTAAATGGTTTTGCCTTCTTTTTTTACAACGCATCCCAAATGCCTGAGTATTTCAATGGATGCCTGAACGTCACTAAGGTCGGGGCAATTTTCTATCAGGCTTTCTCCCCTGTTTATCAAAGACGCCGCCAGTATCGGCAGCACGCTGTTTTTTGCTCCGCTGAGTTTCACCGTTCCCTGAAGCCTGTTTCCTCCGCTTACGATAAACATACTTATCCCTCCGCAATCGATAGTCAGCCTATCCTATGCGGAGGGATCAATTTTTGTTAATTATCGGTTTTTATCGCTGAGTTCACAGATGACCGAATAAATCTTTGACGCAGAATCCGGAACCGACATTTCTGCCGCCGCCGCGCTCATGCTCTTCATGGTCTCCCTGTCGCTCAGCAGCTGAGCAACAAGGTCAAACAGCACCTGACCGGTGCAGTCGTCTTCCGTAATGACCTTTGCCGCTCCACGGTTTTCCAATATCCTCGCGTTTTTCTCCTGATGGTTTCCGGTCACATTAGGCGACGGCACTATTATAGACGCTTTGCCGGAAGCGGTTATCTCACTAAGAGTGGATGCTCCGGCACGGCTTATTACGATGTCAGCAGCTGCCATGACCGTGGGCATATCGTAGATATATTCCCTCATGTCAACACTTTTATGTGCAGCCAGATCAACGCCCATATCCTTCAATCTGTCGGGCATCCACCGCCAGCCAAAGCTTCCCGTAGCATGGATATGGTTGAAGGGTTCATGCTCACATTCCAGCCTGATGAAATCGGCTATTTTCTTGTTCATCTCTCTGGCGCCCAGTGAGCCCCAGTAGGAAACCACCAGCGGTTTATCATCCAGACCAAGCTTCTTCCTGGCTTCTGCCTTGTTCCCAAAAACAAACTCTTCCTTGACCGGCATACCAACAGCAATTACTTTTGACGGATCTTTATAAGCGTTCGCGCTCTCAGCAAAATTGACCAGTATGCGATCTACTTTATCTGCCACCAGTCTTGTGGCAAGTCCGGGAACGGCATTGGCCTCGTGTACGGCGGCAGGTATCTTCCGGGCAGCTCCGCGATACAGAATAGGAAAGCTGGCGTATCCGCCGGTACCGATTATGACATCAGGCTTGAAGCTGTCTATTATCTTATCCGCCTTTCTGAGACTTCCGGCTATATTAACTGCGGTTTTGACATTATGGGCGATATTTTTAGGCGTAGGCTTTCGCTGAAAGTTGGATATTTTCACTGTCTCCAGTTCAAAGCCTTCACGGGGAACAAGATCCGTTTCCATACCATCCTCGGCGCCAACAAAAAGTATTTTGCTCTGAGGACGGCTTTTCTGAACAAGCTTTGCAACAGCGATGGCGGGGTTGATGTGACCACCCGTACCGCCGCAGGTGAAGATAATATTCATTTCCTCACCTTCCTTTTTTTACCTTTATATTTTGAGACGTTAAGTATAACTCCCATTTCAGCCAGCTGTATCATCAGCGCTGTGCCGCCATAGCTGAAAAAGGGCATCGAAATGCCTGTGGTGGGCAAAAGCTTGGTCACAACGCCAACGTTCAAAAACACCTGAAGCGCCAACAGCGTTGTAAATCCGGCTGTCAGCAGGGAGCCGTAACGGTCGTAAGCCTTCAGCGAGAGATAATATCCCCGGATGATCAGCAGCGCAAAAAGCACAAGCACAAGCGTTGCTCCGATGAATCCCAGCTCCTCACACACAATGGCGAAAATGAAGTCGTTATGTTCTTCCGGCAGATACAAATACTTCTGGCGGCTCTTTCCCAGCCCAAGTCCAAGAAGTCCTCCGGAGGAAATAGCGTAAATAGACTGGATTATCTGATATCCGCTGTCGCTGGGATCAAGCCATGGATCGTTATACATGGCTATTCTTTCCTGAGCATAGGGAAGGAATCTGATTATCAGCGCACCTGCGGCGCCGACGATACCAAAACCCGCAACGAACCAGCCCAGCTTCATTCCTCCCAGGAACAGCATTACCGCACCCAGAGCAATGATGATTATTGTACCGGAAAGGTGAGGCTCAAGAACAAGCAGCACACAGAAAACAAACAGTATCGAAACATACGGCACAATGCTTTTGTCCAATACCCTGATAGGCTCTTTCCTTCTGGATATCATTGCGGCAAAGGTAAAAATTATAGCTGCCTTTGCTATCTCAGAAGGCTGGAAGCTGATAAATCCAAGGTCGATCCATCGTTTGGCACCGTTGACAGTGCTGCCCACAAGCGGAACCAGCGCCAGGGTAACAAACGCCACGATAAGCAGCGGAAAAGGAACCGCTCGAAGCACCTGGTATGGCAGTACTGCCACAACAATCATGATGGCAATGCCGCCTAAAGAATACACAAGCTGTCGAATAAAATAATATGTAGCGTTATCGGTTTCTTCATATGCCGAAGCATAGCTGGCAGAAAACATCATGATAAGACCGATGCCTACCAGAAGCAGCACGAGAACAAGGAACGGCGCGTCCACAACACCTCTGCTGTCTTCCACTGTTTCTGCATTGGTATTAACTTTTGTATCGTTCTTTTGGGATTTGAAAAGGGTCATGGTCACCCTCCTTTAGAGATCAGATACCAAGATATCCCACGATGCATCCAAGTGCGCAGACGATGGTAAACACTGCAAATACCTTTTTCTCTTTCCAGCCGCACATCTCAAAATGATGGTGCAGCGGAGACATTTTGAATATGCGTTTGCCGCCAGTGAGCTTGAAATAGCTCACCTGCAAAATGACCGAAAGAGCCTCGCAGATATAAACGATGCCAACAGGGATAAGTATAACAGGCATATCCAGCGCAAACGCCATGGCTGCCACAGCTCCGCCGAGGAAAAGGGATCCTGTATCTCCCATGAATATCTTTGCCGGGTTGAAGTTGAAAACAAGGAACGCTCCAAGCCCGCCAAGCAGTGCTGCGGCAAAAACGGCAACAGACATATTCTCTCTGGATATGGCGGCGGCGATAAAGAACACGCACACAGGCATTGTAACGCCGGTGGCAAGACCATCGATACCGTCTGTAAGGTTTACACTGTTGACGCAGCCCACGATAATGAAGGCTCCGATTATCATATATGCGATCCATGGCAGACTTATCCACACTTTGGCATAGGGAATGTAAAGACCTGAGCTGATATATCCCATGTTCCGAAGCAGCAGCAGGAAGCACACGGATGCCGCTATTTGCAGTACCAGCTTCTGAATGGCGGTAAGACCGAGATTGCGGTGTTTTTTTACCTTTACATAGTCATCAATAAATCCGATAACACCGTTGATAAGACTGAGCACCGTAAGCACGATAAGCATGGTTCCGTGGATCTCGCCGCTTTTGGCTGATACAAAGTAGATTACAACAAGGGCAATTATCAGCGCGGTAATGAATATCAGACCGCCCATGATGGGAGTTCCCTGCTTGGTCATGTGCCACTTGGGTCCTTCTTCTCTTATGCTGCCGCCTGCTTTGAGCTTTCTCAGCGCCGGTATCCAGAATTTTGCTGCTATGATGCCGGCAATGAATGCGATGGCGATCGTCAGAAATATAGTTTTCATTGTTACTCTCTTTCCTTACTTTAGCTTACTTCAAAAAGGCTTCCAGTATCTGTTCCATTTTCATACCGCGGCTGCCCTTAAAAAGTATAGTATCTCCCGCTTCGGCTATCTGCTTAAGCTTAGCCACAAGCTCGGCTCTGTCAGAAAAAGCATGGGCTTCCATACCCAGCTTTTTTGCTTCCTCGGCTCCAAACGCCATATCATCACCAAAAGTCAGCAAAACATCGGCAGTCTCGGCTGCAAGGCGACCAGTTTTTTCATGTTCGGCTCTGCTGTGGCTGCCAAGCTCCAGCATGGAACCCAGAACCGCGATGCGCTTTCCCGGCTTCGTTGCCAGAACAGACAGCGACGCAGCGGTGGATTCAGGACCCGCGTTGTAGCAGTCTTCGATTATGGTATAGTCTCCAGATCTGTAGATATTCTGGCGCATCCCTGTATTTTGGAAACCTGCCAGCGCATCTGCCATGGACTTGGCAGGCACATCGTACCGATATCCTACCGCCAATGCGGAAAGGGCGTTCATGGCGTTATGGCGTCCTTCAACGGGCAGAACGATATGCTGGGCAGTTCCGTAAATATACGCGTCAAATTCGCAGCCGTTCTCAGTCTCACGATAGTTTTCACCACGGACATGGCAATCATCGGAAAAGCCGAACCGGCATATTTCGTGGGATATATCCGCATTCCTCAGCAGCGGTTCATCGCCGTTGAGCACTGCGACACCGCCGGGTGCAAGTCCTTCCAGTATCTCAAGCTTGGCTTTAAGGATACCTTCGCGGGAGCCAAGATGCTCAATATGCATGGTTCCGATATTGGAGATAACAGCCACATCAGGCAGCGCCATGGCGGTAAGCTCGCTAAGCTCACCGAAGTGGTTCATGCCCAACTCCAGCACGATAGCTTCATGGCTGTCATCCTGACCAAGAAGAGACAGGGAAAGTCCCAGCAGATTGTTGTGATTCTTTGTGGATTTTCCCGTGTTGTATCCGACCGACAGGACAGTATGTATCATTTCCTTGGTGGTCGTCTTGCCAACACTGCCTGTTACGGCGCAGATCTTTGCGCCAAGAGTTTTGCGATACTGTGCCGCGATCTGTGCCGCCGCCTGCACACCGTCAGAAACCTTTACGGTGGGTATGCTCCAGCTGCCGTTTTCGGTGACTACAGCTGCCGCGGCTCCGTTTTTTGCGGCGGCTTCTATATAGCTGTGTCCGTCCACGTTCTGCCCCTTAATGGCAAAAAACAGGTCTCCCGGCACAGCTGTTCTTGAATCAAGGCACATGCCTGTTACTGTGGCTTCAGCGGAACACGTTCCGCCGCACCACAGGGCTATGGTATCAAGACTTGTAGGTCTCATTTTTTCATCCCTTTATCTCCTGAAGATGGGCGGCGATCTCCTCCCGCTCGTCAAGATGAGTTTTGGTTTTTCCGATTATCTGATAGGTCTCGTGACCCTTGCCCGCAAGAACGATGACATCGTTCGGCTGAGCGTTATCCATAGACCATCTTATGGCTTTCCTGCGGTCTTCTATGACTGTATAGGGAGTTTTTGTGCCCTCCATGCCTGCAAGTATGTCATTTATTATCGCCATGGGTTCTTCCGTTCTGGGATTATCGGAGGTCACTATGACAAAGTCTGCCATTTTCGCGGCAATAGCTCCCATGAGCGGTCGCTTCTTGCCGTCCCTGTCTCCTCCGCAGCCAAACAGCGCCACAACTCGTCCCTTTGCAAAACCTCTCACAGCTGAAAGGACATTCTCCAGCGCGTCGGGAGTATGGGCATAATCGATTATCATGGTATAGTCCGTGCCGGTGGGCACTACCTCTACCCTTCCCTTTACTCCGGAGGCGTTTTTCAAAGCCTGTTCTGTCTGTTTCAGATCGAACCCCAGCTGAAGCGCGGCACCGATAACACCAAGTGCGTTATAAACAGTGAACTCGCCGGGAATTCCCAGTTCTATACGGCGGATGTGTCCCGGCAGAAGCGCCTCAAAGCACACGCTGTCGTTTTTCAGACGGATATTCTTTGCCACAAGGTCGGCGTTATCGGACTTTGCCGAGTAAGTAAACACCTTGCATGTTGCAGTCTGCACTATTTTTTCGCAGGCTTCGTCATCAAAGTTCAAAACGCCCACATCACACATGGTGAAGAGCTTTGCTTTAGCCATACGGTACTTATCCATAGTATCATGGAAGTCAAGATGGTCCTGCGTAAGATTGGTGAAAACACCTGCTTTGAAGCGAACACCTTCGACACGGCTCAGCTCAAGAGCATGGGAAGAGACCTCCATGACCACATGGGTACAGCCTTCATCGAGCATCTGTTTAAACAACTGCTGCAGTTCATTCGATTCCGGAGTGGTGCGTTCAGTATCCAAAACCCGGTCACCGATCATGTTCTGGTTGGTGCCGATAAGTCCGACCTTTGCTCCACCGCTCTCGAGAATGGTTTTGAGCAGATAAGTGGAGGTGGTCTTGCCGTTGGTGCCTGTAATGCCAATCATGGTCATTTTGTCCGCAGGACGTCCGTAGAAATTGGCCGAAGCGTATGCCAGCGCTTTTCGGGAGTCCTCAACTGTCACATATGGTACGTCCACATCAGGCTTATGCTCGCATATGACGCAGGATGCTCCCAGCGATACGGCTGCGGAAATATACTTATGTCCATCAGTCTCAAAGCCGGTAACTGCCACAAACAGCGCGCCGGAAGATGCTTTTCTGGAATCGGAACAGATATCGGTTATCTCCAGTTCCAAATCAGCCGCAGTCTCAATAACGTTAATATCCTTTAATAACTCAGACAGTTTCATACATATCACCATTTACAACGCAGCGACGTATCAGTCGTTTGCCGTAGTATCAATAAATTCAACAGTTACAACAGTTCCTCTGTCTACCTCGGTGCCGGGTTCTATCGACTGGCTGGACGAATAGATCGCCGAACTGTCGGAACTGGAATGGGTGGCGCCTTCGGTTTTCAGATAGATACCCGGATTGAAATTCATGATGTATTTTACATCATCGATAGTATATCCCACAAGATTCGGCACGGTAACCGTATCCACAGGTTTTTCCTCACCCATATACAGCACTATCTTTGCGCTTCTGGGTACGGTTGAGGACGCGGCGGGTATCTGGTCGGTAACAGTGGTACCGTCGCCCACAGTTGTATATTCAAAGCCCTTATCGCTGAGCACCTTTGCAGCCTCTTCCTCGGTAAGACCGTTCATGTATGGAACTACTGTATCCACGTTCTGAAGCTCTTCCTCGGTATAGTGGGCTTCTACTCCAAGATAAGGCAGGATGTCATCCAAAATTTTTCTTACGGTAGGTGCAGCCATCTGACCACCGGAAATGTAAAGACCGGTCTCTTTGCTGGGCGTATCAAGAGCCACGAGGACAACGTACTCCGGATCTTCCATGGGTGCGATACCCACAAAAGAAACTATCTTATCGTCCACAAGCTCGCCGTTCTCGTCGAACTCGTCTATTTTTTCGGAGGTGCCGGTCTTTCCGCCGATACTGTAGCCAACCACCTTCGCGCCGGAAGCGGTGCCTTCTTCAACCACGCTTTCAAGTATGGTACACATGGTAGCGCTGGTTTCTTCACTGATGACCTGACGCACAACGGTGGGTACAGTCTCCTCTACCACGTTGCCCTCGTCATCAAGCACCTGCGCTACAACATAGGGCTGCATCAGGTATCCGCCGTTGACCACGGAAGAAATGGCAGTTACCAGCTGGATGGGGGTTATTTTGAAGGTCTGACCAAACGCTGCGGATGTAAGTGACGCATAGCTGTTGGGGTCATCAAGAGTATCATAATCAAAGAATATGCCTGAGCCTTCACCGGGAAGGTCAATATTTGTTTTATTCAAAAGCCCAAATGACTGAACATACTCGTAAAACTTCTCCGCACCAAGTCTGATGCCAATGGTAGCAAAGGCGATGTTGCAGGAGCCCTGCAAAGCCTGAGCCGTATCAATAAGTCCGTGACCTACCGCTTTCCAGCAGTGGAGAGGATCGTCTGCTTCTCGGCCTTTGATGGTAGTTTCACCGGTGCAGTTGTATGTGGTGTTAAGGTTTACGGCTCCTTCTTCCAGTGCAGCAGCAAGGGTAATGGTCTTGAAGGTTGAGCCGGGCTCATAGCCGTCAGACACCGTTCTGTTGCGCCACTGCTTCATAAGAGCGTTCAGAGTGGCTTCGTTGCGTGCCTCGTCATCGGCAATCGTTGCTATCCGGGAAGCTGCCACCTGATCATAGACAGTGTTGTAATTATTGGGGTCATAGCTTCCAAGGGTCGCCATAGCCACAACAGCGCCCGTCTTTGCTTCCATAACGATACCAAAGGCACCGTTTTGCACATCGTACTGTTCGATGGCTTCCTGCATCCATTTTTCCAGATAGTTCTGAACAGTAGCATCTATGGTCAGCACAAGGCTTTCGCCGTTGGAAGCGTCATAGTATTTTTCATATTTGAACAGCATGGATGCGCCGGTATTGCTTTTGGCGGTAATTATTTTGCCTGCTGTGCCCTCAAGATAATCGTTATAGTAATACTCCAAGCCCGAAAGACCGCTGTCTTCGCCCATAAAGCCTATGACCTGAGCCGCCAGAGTGGAGTTTGGATAGTATCGTTTAAGGTCAGGCTCAACACCTACACCTTCAATATTGTTGAGGTCAAGAAATTCGCGTACCTCGTCAGCCTTGTCCTGAGCTATCTTGCGCGACACGACCTTGTATCTCTGAGTGGTATCTGCCGCCATTTCCCGAACCTTATCTGCATTGACATCAAGAATGGACGACAGCGCCAGAGCGATGGTATTGACATCTTCCTCATTCTCATGTATCAGCTGCGGGTCAAGAAATACGTTGCAAACACTGGCGCTGTAAGCCAGTACATCCATATTCCGATCATATATCGCGCCGCGTGAAGCAGACACCTCTGTGGTCTTGGTCTGGTTCTGTACAGCCATCTTTTCATACTTTTCATGGTCGGTTATCTGCAGCTGATACAGTTTTGAAATAAGCACTATAAACGCAACAATGCCACACACTACCATTAAGAATAGTGTGCGGCGCATTATTGATTTGTTCGACTTATTATAACTGTTGTTTTTATTGTCTGACATTCCGCAGCCTCCTGTCGGGAAAGGGTCTTACACAGGGATATGCTTACGCAAAGCCGAAATATTCCAGTATGTATCTGAAGGTGTCTACCACTGCATCGGCAGCGGAGGACAGCACGTTTTCTCCCTGAGAGTCTATTATAACAGCTTTATCGGTATTTCCAAGATCAATGTAAACTATCTGATCCTGAGCAGGTCGCTGCATCCCAAGCTGACTGGTCGCTATCAGTTCCACCGCGTTCAGATCGATGATATCGGTATAATGATTCTTCATTTCGGTATTCTCGGTCTCGATCCTTGTAAGCTCTGTTTTGAGCTCATCGTTGGCAGAGGATATTTCATAAAGGCGAACATAGCTGAATATTACCAGCATCAAAAGTGCAGCGGCAGCTACAAAGCCCATAATGGAGGAAACAGGCACCTGACTGTGAGCCTTGACCACACGGGCTTCTCTTTCCTGCTGAGGCTGCTGCTGCGGTTGCTGCGGCAGCTCATATTCATGCTCCCGGACGACATTTACGCCGCCAAAGCTTTGTATATCATATGCGGCGTTGCCGTCGGAATAAAAGTTTCTGGTTGCCATGGTCAGATCCTTTCGGCTATTCTCAGCTTGGCGCTTCTGGCTCTGGGATTGCGTTCCAGCTCCTCGTCAGAAGCAGTGACGGGTTTTCTGGTGACAAGTTTCACCTTCGGTTTGTTTCCGCATACGCACACCGGGAAATCCGGCGGGCATGTGCATCCGGTGGCAGCTTCCTTCATGGAAGTCTTTACGATCCTGTCTTCAAGTGAATGGAAAGTAATGACTGCCAGTCTGCCGCCGGGTTCGAGCAGATCCGGTGCGGCAGACATCATTTCCCGCACGGCTTCAAGCTCCTCATTTACGGATATGCGAATAGCCTGAAAACTGCGCTTCGCGGGATGCTGCTTTTCCCGCAATGCTTGAGCAGGCATTACGGATTTGATTATGTCTACCAGTTCGAGGGTAGACTCTATGCTCTTTGATTCCCTGCGCCTTACGATAGCTTCAGCTATCTGTGGAGAGTACCGTTCTTCACCGTACTCATAAAGTATCTTCTTGAGTTCTTCCTTTGAGCGTCCGTTGACTATGTCGTAGGCAGTCAGACTGCTGCTGCCGTCCATTCGCATATCCAGCGGAGCATCTACCATATACGAAAAACCGCGGCTGCCGTCGTCCAGCTGAGGTGAGGAAACACCGAGATCAAACAGCATACCGTCTACCTTCGGGATCCCAAGCTCTGCCAGTATATTGGCAACGTCCTTAAAGTTTCCGTGGACAAGCTTGACGTTATATCCCTCAAGACGTTCGCCTGCGGCTTTCAGAGCGATCTCGTCACGGTCTATCCCTATGAGCAAACCGCCATTTAAACGTTTTGCTATTTCTCTGGAATGTCCGGCACCTCCCAAGGTGCCGTCAACATATATTCCATTGGGCTTGATATCAAGCCCTTCTATGCATTCATCCAGCAGGACAGATTCATGTACAAATTCCATTTCCGCTCCTGTTACACAGTTGATATTAATATGTTAATATGGTATTATGTTTACTAAGCAACCTAAAACAGCAGTTCTTCCATAACCCCTGCCAGGTACTCCGGAGTAAGAGTTTCCTCTTCCATCCGGCGGTATGCTGCCGCATCCCAAATCTCTGCATGGGTCATGGTGCCGATAACTACCACATCCTTTGTCAGCCCCGCATAGCTGCGAAGCTTAACAGGAAGCAGGATACGTCCCTGCGCATCAAGTTCACAACGGCTGGCATTGGCAAAGAACAGTCTCATCGATCTGGCTTTGGCAAGAGGAAGTTCGGTGGTTTTTCGTTCTATTTCCGCCCACATTTTCTGAGGGTATATTGAAAGGCACTTGTCGATGCCGATGGTAACGTAAAAATAGTCTCCCAGTTCTTCACGGAACCTGGCGGGGATAAACAGGCGACCCTTTGCGTCTATGCTGTGCTGATATTCACCTGTCATTTTCCTCACCTCGCTCCAAATTTATGGGTTTTAATGCTACTTTCCACCACTTCGCACCACTTGTGTTATTAGTATAAGGGCATAGTTTCAAAATTGCAAGTAAAAATTTGAATTTTCTGTGTAAAAAAAGTGCGGTTTTTTGCCGTCTTTGCTCATTTTTCGCAACTTCGAACACTTGTTCGATTTATGTTAACAAAAAAGAAACGCTCAGTAATATTTGCTGAGCGTTTTGTTATCATTTTTTAATCTTTCGGATATCTCCAAAGGAGGATCATTCCGCAGCAACAGCTGCGTCAACAGCATTTTTCTTAGCAGATTCAATGCCATTGATACAGCCGGCTTCTGCCGCTTTGGGGATCGGTTCCCGTGAATATGAACTGGTAGAGCTGGACTGAGATACCGTCAATTCATTGGCGTCGGCATAGCCGATCGAACATACCCACGACAAGATATGGGCTATCCTCCGGCTATGGCGGCGTTCATTGATATTATTTGTCACTTGGCGTTGACCTGAATAGAGAAAAGTATTATAATAATTTTAAGTTTATACATTTTTCGCTCTGCTTCATGCATTTTGCCGCAGAGCATTATTTATGAGTTGAGAAAGGAATCATCATAATGCAAAAGGGTAATTTCAAGGCGCTGCTGCCCATAGGCGTCTTTCTGGTATTGTATCTGGGGTTGGGTCTTGTCTTTGAATATGTGCTGCTTATACCCATGGGTTTTTACAACATCCCCATCGTTGTAGCTTTTCTTGTTGCTCTGCTGGTAGCGTGTCTGCAAAACCCCAGCCTGAAGTTTGATGACAAGCTTGAGCTTATGGGCAAGGGTGTTGGCGACAAGAACATCATAACCATGATACTTATATTTATGATAGCCGGCATTTTTGTTGGAGTAGTCGGACGCAGCAGCGCCAACAGTGTTGCTTACTTCCTGCTGTCAGTTATCCCCGCTCGTTACGCGGTTGCCGTTTTGTTCGTTGTAAGCTGCTTTGTATCCTGCGCTATGGGCACCTCTGTTGGTACCATCACGCTTATTACTCCCATTGGCGTTGCTGTTTCCTCCGCTTCCGGATTCAGCCTTCCTCTTTGCATCGGCGCTGTTATGGGCGGTGCCATGTTTGGCGACAATCTTTCCTTTATCTCCGATACCACCATTGCTGCCTGCAACGGTCAGGGCTGTGCCATGAAGGA
>CAZIPP010000027.1:0-15052 GCA_964541215.1 uncultured Oscillospiraceae bacterium | reverse complement strand
GGCGAAGCCATGACTGGGGGATTGTCCGATCTCTGTCGTGCTTTGCGCGCCACCTCCCCTTGAAAAGGGGGAGGCTTTAAGTGTGTGCTTTTTTATTTTGAGGAAGCTATGGACATTCAAAGCAGATACAGTCGGTGGCTGGGAAAGGTCAAAAACCCACAGCTGCTGAAGGAACTGGAACAACTGAAAAATGATCCCGTCGCCCTGGCAGACAGCTTTTACCGACACCTGAGCTTCGGAACAGCCGGACTAAGGGGCGTTATGGGGGCAGGCACAAACCGCATGAATATTTATGTGGTTCGCCGTGCTGCCTTGGCGCTGGGTACTGTTTTGGGAAAAGGAAAAAGTGCCGTCGTTGCCTACGATACCCGCAATAACTCCCGAAAATTTGCGGAAGAGACAGCCTGCGCACTGGCAGAAAAGGGAGTCAGAGTTTGGCTTTTTGAAATGCCCGTACCCCTGCCCATGCTGTCCTTTGCCATTCGTGAGCTGGGCTGCGATGCGGGAGTTATGTTAACTGCAAGCCACAACCCGCCACAGTATAACGGCTATAAATGCTTTGGTGCCGACGGAGCTCAGATCTCTGTCAAGTTTACAAAGCAGATAGCCGCCGCTATGGAGAAGACAGATTATTTTGTCACAAAGCGATATAGCTTTGCCACCCACTGTAAAAATGGCATGGTTCAGCTGGTGGAAAATGATATTTACAAGGCGTATCTGAGCGCGGTGATGGCGTGCCGAATAAACGAAGATATCTCCGATCTGAGTGTGCTGTACACGCCTTTGAACGGCACGGGTATGTTTATGGTGCCCCAATTCCTTCACGGTCTTGGAGCAAAGGTGGATACCGTGACCGAGCAGATGCGGGAGGACGTAAATTTTTCGACCTGTCCCAGTCCTAATCCTGAAAACCCGGAAGCCTTTTCGTTGGCCTTACGGCGGGCAGAACATACCAAGCCTGACATTATACTGGCAACTGACCCCGATTGCGACCGAATTGGCGTTGCTGTAAGACACAATGACGGGTATCGCCTGCTGACAGGCAACGAAACGGGATGTCTGCTGCTGGACCGTATTATGGACTCCGCAAGCAAAGCGGGCGCTGTTGACAAGTATTCCGTTATGATAAGGAGCTTCGTATCCACGCCCATGGCAGACGCCATTGCGCAAAGCTATGGCGCTCAGGCGTGGCAGGTTCCCGTTGGCTTCAAGTATATCGGCGAAATGATATCCGCCCTGGCTGACAGCGGAAGCGCTGAACTTTTTAAGTTCGCTTTTGAAGAGAGCTGCGGCTATCTTGCAGGTACCTACTGCCGGGATAAGGATGCTGTGGCTGCCGCCATGCTCATAAGCGAAGCTGCCGCGTATTTTAAAAGACAGGGCAAAACTCTGGTTGATGCGCTGGAAGAACTGTACCAAAAGCATGGATATTATGTAAACATAACCGAAAGCATCGTTCTCCCGGGAGAAGACGGCGAAAAGCAGAGGGAAGGTATTATGGCGCGGCTCAGGAGCAAAAGCGTTGAAACGCTTGCCGATATGCAGGTGATCCGTACAGCTGACCATCTTAAGATAGACAGCACTGATGTTCTGGAATATGAATCTGAGAACGCACGGCTTATCATCCGTCCCTCAGGCACCGAACCCAAGCTTAAAATTTATCTGATGGGCAGGGGGCAAAGCAGGCAGGAAGCGGAATCCATCGTAGCGGCTGTCAAAGCCGACGCAGACAGAATGATAAAAGTATAAAATTAGCTGTCATTCCGAACAGCGCAGGGCTGAATGGTCGTTCGGAATGACAGCGTTATTGTTTTATATTCGTTCTTTTACCGCATTGGCGATTTTCGCAAAGTCCTCCACATCCAGAGTTTCACCACGAACGTTTTCGGGATATCCGCAGGATGTGATCAGCTCTGTTATCTCGGCTTTGCTCAGGGGAAGACCTGCGGCAAGCCCGTTGACAAGAGTTTTTCGCCTTTGGGCGAAGGACAGCTTGACGATTTGGAAAAACAGCTTTTCATCTACCTCCACCAGCGGTGTCTTTCTGCACTTGAGCCGTATGACAGAAGATGTTACCTTGGGCTGAGGATAGAAGCAGGAGGGCGGAACATGGAACAGTATTTCCGGTTCCGTGTGGTAGCGGCAGTATACGGAAAATGCACCGTAATCTGAGCTGCCTGCCTTTGCGCAGATGCGCATGGCAACCTCTTTCTGTATCATTACGGTTATATAGTCAAAGCATTTGCTGTCCACCAGGGCGGAGATGGCCGGAGATGTGATATAATAAGGCAGATTGGCACAAGCTACCGGATGAAGCCCCTGAAAATGCTCGTCCACTATGGATTTGATATCGGTTTTAAGGATGTCACCGTTGATAACGGCAACGTTGTCGAAATCGGCCAGCGTTTCGTCCAGCACAGGCAGCAGGGTCTTGTCCAGCTCAACGGCCACTACCTTTGACGCTTTGCCGCACAGCTCCACGGTAAGCGGACCGATACCGGGACCTACCTCCAGAACGCCGTCATCAGCTTGGATGGATTCGGCAATAGACTGAGGTATGCGACGGTCTATCAGAAAGTTCTGCCCCATGGATTTTGAGAATCGGAACCCGTGGCGTCCAAGAAGTTCTTTAATTTCGCTTAAATTACAAAGATTCATAAATCAGATCCCCCATTTGCAGAAAAAATTATATCAGTTATCTTTGAAGATGGCAATTATAATTTGACCTGCGGTAAAGTTTTACTTGTTTTATGCAGGGGATTCAATTAATATATTGCATATAATGAGTCAGTCCAGTAAAAAAGGAGGATGACTATGCTTAATGTCTGTATACTCTTCGGAGGTGTTTCGCCGGAACATGAAGTGTCTTTGCGTTCTGCGGAATCGGTGCTGAACAATATTGATAAGGAAAAGTATAATGTGCTTCCTGTGGGTATCACCCGTGACGGTGAGTGGTATCTTTTTGGCGGAGACGACTATTCCCAACTTATCGGCAGCCGTTGGGAAGCTTGTCCCGACAATTTGAAAGCCATAATCTCTCCCGTCAGAGGTCAGGGACTGGTCATATTCTCTCCCGACGGCATTCGTACCATAAAGCTTGACTGCGTGTTCCCGGTACTGCATGGCGAGAACGGGGAAGACGGATCTGTTCAGGGGCTGATGCAGCTGGCAGGCATACCCTGCGTGGGCTGCAATGTAGCTGCTTCCGCTGCCGCTATGGATAAAACCATGACAAAGCTGGTGGCAGATAAAGAAGGCGTAGTTCAGGCTCAGTGGATGCTGGTAACAAAAGAAGCTTTTATGCGCAAAGCGGAACAGACAGTGCAGCGTATAGAAGAAAAATTCAGCTATCCTGTGTTTGTCAAGCCCGCAGGAACAGGCTCATCAGTAGGTGTGTCGAAGGTTAAAAGCAGTGAAGAACTCCTGCCTGCTCTTCAAAATGCTTTCAGGTATGACGATAAGGTATTGACTGAAGAGTTTATAGACGGTCACGAGATAGAAGTCGCCGTGCTTGGCAACGGTGAGCCTTACGCATCCGTATGCGGTGAGATAATCTCCGGCGCTGAGTTTTACGATTACGATGCCAAGTATATAACAGATACTTCCGTCTGCGTCATCCCGGCAGAAATACCCGAAGAGGTTTCCGAACTTGTAAGGGATACGGCAGTAAGCATATATAAGGCACTGGGATGCAGCGGTCTTTCCAGGGTGGACTTTTTCGTAAAGAGGGACGGCAGCGGCGTGGTGTTCAATGAGATAAACACCATCCCCGGCTTTACCTCCATTTCCATGTATCCCAAGCTCATGGTAGCCAGCGGCATAGAGTATCCGAAGCTTATTGACAAACTTATTGAACTTGCCATTGAAGCACGGATGTGATATAACTTATCTGATAAACACAATTTGGAGCGAAAACATGAACAAAGAGACAAAACCGGTAGTTATCGAGATACAGGGACGTCAGTCTTTTCAGGGCAGCAAATCGGAATCCATGCAGCTGGTAACAGACGGGCTGTACTGGGGAAGCGACGGGAAGTACATGATATCCTATCCTGAAAGTGAAATGACCGGTCTTGCCGGAACTACCACTACATTCGAGGTCTCCGGCAACTCGGCAAGCCTTATCAGGGAAGGTGCAGTCACCTCTCATATGATATTTGAGCCGGGACGCAAACACCTGTCCCTTTACGATATGGGCTTTGGCGCGCTGACGATAGGAGTAAATGCCAGCAAGGTCAAGTCCAACCTCAGCGAGACAGGCGGCACCCTTGAGATAGACTACAAGATAGAAATAGAGCATATGATCGCCGGAGAAAATTCTTTCCTGATAACCGTTCGGGAAAGCTCCGACAAGACCCTTGTACAATAAACATACGAATCAGGATGTGAACCATAATGACTGAAATGATCAAAACTGCCAAAGAGCAGGTATCCCAGCTTGTACGTCAGGCCTACGACAAAGCCGTTGAAAGCGGAAAGCTTCCCGCAGGCGTCGAGGTAAATGACAGAGTAGATATTCCCAAAGACACCAAAAACGGCGACTATGCATCCAACTATGCAATGGTATCTGCCAAGCCCATGAAGATGGCGCCCAAAGCCATTGCCGAAGCCATAGTCGAAAACCTTGAACTGGAAGGCAGCTGCTTTGCTTCCGCTGAAATAGCAGGAGCGGGCTTTATGAACTTTCGCCTTTCTCCCAAGTGGTACGGTGATGTACTGCGTGGCATCGAGGCTGACGGCAAAGATTACGGCTGTGTCAACGAAGGTCACGGCGAAAAGGTCATGGTGGAATTCGTTTCAGCCAACCCCACCGGCCCCATGACCATCGGCAACGCCCGCGGTGGCGTTCTTGGCGATTCTCTTGCTTCCGTACTGGAAAAGGCAGGCTATGATGTATGGCGTGAGTTCTATGTCAACGACGCGGGAAATCAGGTAGAGCTGTTTGGTCGTTCCATAGAGGCAAGATACCTCCAGCTTATTCAGGGAGAGGACGCTGTTGAGTTCCCCGAAGACGGCTATCACGGTCAGGATATCGTGGAGCTGGCACAGCTCATTTACGACAAGGAAGGGGACAAATACCTTTCCGTGGAACCCGCCGTGCGTCGTGAAGAAATGATGCGTTTCGGTATCGAACGCAACATCGGTCTGATGCACCAGCATCTTGACCGTTACGGCATCCAGTATGACTGCTGGTTCCGTGAAAGCTCCCTCCACGAAAGCGGTTACGTTGCCGAGACTGTAAAACTGCTGGAAGACAGCGGTCACACCTATGAAAAAGACGGCGCACTGTGGTTCAAAACCACCGACTTCGGCGCCGATAAGGATGAGGTCCTGCGCAGAAGCAACGGTTTTTACACTTATTTTGCCGTTGACATGGCTTACCACTGCGACAAGTTTATCAAGCGCGGATTTGACCGTGTTATCGATGTTTGGGGTGCTGACCACCATGGTCATGCCATCCGTTTCAAGGCTTCCATCGGAGCCCTTGGCATAGACAACAGCAAGCTTGATTTCCTTATCATGCAGCTTGTCCGTCTTGTTAAGGACGGCGAGACCGTTAAGGTCTCCAAACGTACCGGCAAGGCGATCACCCTTAACGATCTGCTCGATGAGATATCTGTAGACGCCTGCCGCTTCTCCTTCAATGCCAGACCCGACACCCATCTCGAGTTTGATATGGGACTTGCGGTACGTCAGGACAGCGAAAACCCTGTTTACTATGTCCAGTATGCTCACGCACGTATATGCAGCCTTATAGCCGCGCTGAAGGCAGAAGGCAGCGAAGTGCCTTCCGCTTCCGATATTGATGAAGCTCTGCTGTGTACCGAGGAGGAGAAGGATCTTATCAAGCAGCTTTCCGCGCTTCCCGAAGAGGTTCGCTCCGCCGCCAGAGACTACGATCCTTCCAAGATCAATCGCTACCTCATTGAACTGGCATCCCGCTTCCACCGCTTCTACAACGCCTGCCGCATCAAGGGTGAGGAAGAAAAGCTCCTTGCCGCAAGACTCTGCCTTGCCTCCAAGACCCGTGATGTTCTGGCTATCGGACTTGCCATCCTCGGCATTTCCGCACCTGAGAAAATGTAACAATGCTTTCTGCTGTCATTCCGAACACCATGTCAGCTTTGCTGACCGGCGGAGGAATTCCCATCTTAAGGAGGGGATTCCTCATTGCCGTCCTTGTGGACGGCTCGCTCGGAATGACAGCAGTTTTGTTTGCATCTTTATTCCTCAAAACCACCTCGCCGTCAGTGCCGCCATAACAAAACCTGTAAGATCCGCTGCCAGTGCCGCCGGCACTGCCCAGCGGGTCTTTTTAACTCCTGCAGCGCCAAAGTAAACCGCGATGGTGTAAAAAGTAGTCTCGGTAGAGCCAAGCATAATCGCCGCCGTCCGCCCAATAAGGGAATCAACGCCGTAGGTTCCCATGATATCCGCTGCCACCGCAAGCGCGGCACTGCCGCTTAACGGGCGTATCAGCACCAATGGAGCGGTCTCCGGAGGTATTCCGAAAAAAGAAAACAGAGGGGTCAACAGCTGTGTTATCATATCCAGCGCTCCGGAGGAACGCAGCATATAAACTCCGCTGAGAAGAACGATCAGGTTTGGCAGGATGCGGACCATTATTTTCAGTCCTTCTTCGGCTCCGGTGGTTATCAAAGAATAGACATCAAGCCGTTTTCGCAGCGAAAAGCAGGCTGCTGCGGTAATTATAACGGGGATAATGTAACCGCTCATTCCGTATTACCGAGCCGAGCCAGCAGAAAAGACACTCCAAGCCCCACACAGACGGAAACGATGGACGACACCCAAACGGCGGGGAGGATATCGAAAGGCGTTTCACAGCCCAATGATGACCGCAGCGCTGCGACAGTGGAAGGCACCAGCTGGATGGACGCGGTACACAGCACGATAAAACGGCACATTCCATCGCTGGCAGCTGACTTGTCTTTTTGCAGAGCAGTCATACGCTTTACCGCCTGAATACCAAGGGGAGTGGCGGCATTGCCAAGCCCAAGGAAGTTTGCGGTAACGCATCCTGAAATTGAAGATAATACCTGAGCATCCTGTTTTGCCTCCGGAAAAATACGCTTCAAAACAGGTGCAAGCAGCCTGCTGAGCTTTGCGGATATGCCGGAAGCTTCCAACAGCGCGCACACACCGCTCCAAAGGCAAACAGGACCGGTCATTGCAATGGCGGTGGTCACCGCTTCGGAAGCGCCTTCCAATACGGATGCGGATAAAGCATCTGCGGTATCGGCAAAAACGGAAAAGATAAAAGACACAGCAGCCATTGCTGTCCAAACGATGCTCAGCGCCAAATACAACACGTCCTTTCTTTTGCAATTTATATGAATCTCCGGCTTTTGATATGACTTTTGTATTATCTGACCGATTGTGACAAAATGCGACCTGAAAACCTGAAAACTATTTCCAATTTTGCATTGACAAGCAAATACAATATGTTATAATACGACATAGAAAACGTACATTTGAGAAAATACATTTGCAAACGACAAAAGGTGAAAGGAAGGAGATCAACTTGAAATCCACCGGTATTGTTAGAAAACTTGATGATCTTAGAAGAATAGTGATCCCCATAGAACTGTGCCGCACTCTCGACATCGCGGAAAGAGACCCCATCGAAATATATACAGAGGGAAACATGATAATCCTGAAAAAGCATGAACCTGCCTGTATTTTCTGCTCTGATGCCAAGGAAATTGTGAACTACAAAGGCAAGAATATTTGCCCCGCATGCCTTAAAGAGATACAGAAGCTGGGCTGATAACAAAAGTTAAAGCTTTATAACGCAGAAAAAGCACCGCCATTAATGCCGTGACCGGGCATGGGCGGTGCTTTTTTGACTATACAAATTGTTTTAATAAATGTCGAAAAAGGTGGTTTTGCAAAGCAAGGTGAAGAAATCATGGAAAAACGATTACGCAGAGTAGAAAACAAGATAGAAAAAATTGTAAAAAATGTAAATCCATTTTCGGATTACAAGCCCGGTCATCCGTTTTCGGAACGCAGGGCGGCATCGTAAAGATCGTTTTTGGAAATGCCGTGTTCAGATGAGACCCGCTTGACGGCATCTTTTAATGAACTGCCGCCGCTCCGAAGCTGATCCACCAGCTCAAGAGCCTGTTCCATGGTCATTTCTTCTTCTGCCTCGGTGCATCCGTGTATGACCAGAACAAATTCGCCTCTGGGAGGATTCTCGGTGTAGTAGTTTACAGCCTCCTGCAAAGAGGTGACGCGGACTTCCTCATGGAGCTTTGTCAGCTCACGGCAAAGAGCCAGCTCACGATCGCCAAAAGCAGCCAGCATATCAGTCAGAGTTTTGAGCAGCTTGTGGGGAGCTTCGTAAAAGACCATAGTACGTTTTTCGCCCACCAGCTCGTTCAAATGCTGGCGGCGGTTTTTGCCGTTGGTGGAAAGAAAACCTTCAAAAGTGAATCGCTGGGTGGGCATACCGGAAATTGCAAGGGCGTCAATAATGGCACAGGGACCGGGGATGGCCGTAACGGGAATATCAAGGCTTCTGCAAAGCCTGACTATATCCTCGCCGGGGTCGCTTATGGCGGGGGTTCCCGCATCGGTCACCAATGCGCAGCTTTCGCCGGCAAGTATACGGTCGGCGATCTTCTGCCCAGAACCGGCTCTGTTATGCTCGTAATAGCTGACCATAGGCTTTTTTATCTCCAGATGATTCAGCAGCTTCAGCGTCACTCTGGTATCCTCGGCTGCAATAAAATCTACTGACTCCAGCGTTTCACGGCAGCGGGCAGAGATATCGCCCAGATTGCCGATAGGAGTGGCTACGATATATAAGGTTCCAGACATACTCAATTTTCCATTCCATAGATTTTTTTGACCTCGTCAGAGGTTTCGCCGTTATCTTTTTTGATAAACAGCGGAGGCTCCACAGTTAAGCCGGGCTTTGCGTCCAGCATTGCTTCCATAAGAAACACTTTAGGAGCCTTCCCGGCGGTGTAGGAAACAAAGCGCAGACGCTTGGGTTCGAGATTGACGCTTTTCATTTGACAAATTAGCTCAGCCAACCTCTCGCAGCGATAAACAACAGCAAATTTCCCTCCGCTTTTCAGCAAAAGTGAAGCGGTGGCGCACAGGTCTTTCAAGGTGCAGGTGTCTTCGCTTCGGGCAGAGACCATTTCTGCGGATGAGGAAAGGGGACCTGAAGCGAAATACGGAGGGTTGGAGATTACAAGGTCATAGCTGTTGGGGGAAAGGGAGTTCTTTACCTTGCGGATATCTCCGACAACAGCTGTCAGACGGTCATCCAGACCGTTCAGAGTGATATTCCTTTGCGCAAGTTCAACGGCAGAAGGCAGTATCTCCAAGCCGTCTATCCGGGCAGTGGGAGCATGACCCGCAGCCAGTATCATCAGCGCGCCGCCACCGCAGCCAAGGTCGCAGATCCGCAGGTTCTTTTTATAAGAGGCAAAGGCTGCCAGCAGGATGCTGTCCGTTCCAAGACGAAAATGTACATCGTCCTGTATCAGCCTGTACCCTGAATTTGGTATAAATTCGGAGTATTCCATAATATAAAACGTTTCCCAACATTAAAGCATTTACCCGGATATTCTAATTGAATATCCGGGTAAATGTCAATAGCATCTGAGATTTGAGAGATATACAGATTTGAAGCCTCGCAGAGTTTGCTGCATAAGCAGCAAAGAAATTCTGATTTGATATTTCCGGCAGCATGTATGTCGGAAATATCTCCTTGCGGTCTTCAAACGTGCAAAAAAGAAAGCGTGCTTTCTTTTGAAGTGCGATGCAGAAGACCGAAAAAAGCGCTTTTAAACAATTTATTGTTTGAAAGCGAGAATTTACCCGGATATTCTAATTGAATATCCGGGTAAATGTCAATAGAACTTATATGATCTGTGATTAGTTCTGAGCGATGGCGCCCATGGGGCAAGTGTCGGCGCAGGTGCCGCAGTCAACGCACTGCTCGGCGTCGATAACGTACTTGCTGTCGCCAGCTTCGATGATGCCCAGGGGACATACGGAAGCGCAGGAACCGCAGCTGATGCAATCGTCGTTAATGAAATGTGCCATTGTATGTAACCTCCGAATAATTTATATGACAATGCTGAAAGTTAACAGTCACTTTCGATGCCATTATAGCACTATTTTTTTAAAAAGCAATAAGAATTTTTTGACTTACATAAAAAAACATATTTCGCCAAATGGTTATCTTTTGCTAACTTTTTCGGTTGCTTTGTGCTAACCGTGGTCATATTTAATGCGGAAAAAGCAAAAGTCAGAGAAAGTCAAAATTAGCACTTGACAACCGAGAGTGCTAATGGTATACTGAGATCACAAAAGTCAGAGAAAGTCAAAAAGTCAAATAAAGTCAATAAGAAAGGCTGATATAAATATGGGTATTGCGGATTTGATAGCGAGTTTCATAATGGACGAAATGAGCGCCGAAGGAGAGATCGAGCTTCAGCGCAGAGAACTGGCAGACAGATTCGGCTGCGTACCAAGCCAGATAAACTATGTTATATCCACCCGTTTTTCTCCGGAACACGGATTTATTGTTGAAAGCCGACGCGGCGGCGGTGGTTATATAAGGATAAGTCGTGTCACGACAGACAGAAGGAGCCTTTTGATGCATACGGT
The DNA here is from genome assembly GCA_964541215.1 of uncultured Oscillospiraceae bacterium. GTDB lineage: Bacteria > Bacillota > Clostridia > Oscillospirales > Oscillospiraceae > SIG469. The sequence continues at coordinate 4,396 of CAZIPP010000027.1, read as the reverse complement.
TAATTCCATTGGCGGCAGTATCGATATGCGTTCTGCCCAGGCGATCCTGAGCAACCTTCTGTCGGCAGAGGTTCTGAGCCGCGATACTGCTTCGGCTGCCGTTGCGGCCATTGGTGAAACTGCTTTAAAAGCAGCTGCGCCGGAGGACAGACCTTACATCCGGGCAGGCATACTAAAACAGATACTTGTAAATTCTATTAAATAACGAATAAAACTTTTCAGAAAAGAGTGATATAAATGTACTTCAATTTTTCATCGCCTTCGGTGCTGTGGTATACAGAGCAGAAACCTGTGGAACGTAAGAAGTGTCCTCTCTGCGGAGCCGCGGCAAATGACATACAGAAAACCGGCAAAGCCGGGTGCGCAAAATGCTACGAGGTGTTTTCCGATATCCTTGACCCGTACATCAGAAAGATACACGGAAACGTTTCTCATCAGGGACGTATCCCCGGCGGCGGAACACCCGAGCAGAAGCTTGACCGTGAGATAACCCAGCTCAGACAGGAGCTGAAAGATGCCGTTGAAGCGGAAGAATATCTTAAAGCTGCCGAGCTGAGAGATAAAATCAGAGAACTGGAGGGAGAGTAAATGATAACAAAATGGTATGAACTGGCAGGAACAGACAGCGATATCGCCGTTTCCACCAGAGTACGTCTTGCAAGGAACTTCAACGATCTGCCCTTTCCCAACAGGATGACCGACCGGCAGGCACAGACAGTGCTGGACAAGGTATCGGAAAAAATGCTTGGCAGCGCTGGCGGTATAGAGTTTCGCCTTGTGGACATGAGCAATAAAAACGAAGCGGAATCGCTGGCAGAGCGTCACCTTATTTCCCGGGAAATGGCGTCAGCCAACAGACCCCGTGGCGTGATTCTGTCAAGGGATGACAGCGTAAGCGTTATGATAAACGAGGAAGATCATCTGCGCATCCAGATAATGGGCAGTGGATTCTGCCTTGATGACTGCGCGGCTCGTGCCGAAGCCATCGACAAGCTGCTTGAAGAAGGGGAGAATATTGCCTTCGACAACAAAAAAGGCTATCTCACCTCGTGCCCAACAAACCTTGGAACAGGACTCCGCGCAGGTGTAATGCTTCATTTACCTGCACTTACTGAAACGGGAGCCATACGTGCCATTATCAGCTCTGCCGAAAAGCTGGGCTTTGCGGTCAGAGGGCTTTACGGTGAGGGCACCAAAGCCATCGGAGCCATGTATCAGTTTTCAAATCAGCTTACCCTCGGCATGACGGAAGCCGAGACAGTGGCAAGGCTCAGTGAAGCGGTGAAAAACATCATCGCCCAGGAACGCGCGGCACGAATAAATATGAGCTCCGAAAACCCCACATCACTTGAGGATAAGGTGTGGAGAGCAGCCGGAACGCTGGCATCAGCCAGACTTATGACATCCGATGAAGTCCAGAAGCTGCTGTCTGATATGCGGCTTGGTGTATCGATGGGACTTTTGAAGGGTATAACTATTGAGAAGATAAACCGATTGCAGTGGGAAACCGGTCCGGCATCCATAACGGAACTCATCGAAGGTGCCGCAACTCCCGCTCAGCGGGATAAAAAACGTGCAGAGCTGATGCGACAGGCTGTGTCGCCGGTATTTACAGATTAAAACTCGAAAGGAGTTGTGCATATGTTCTATAACGAAAACCGTTTTACCGAAAGAGCACAGGAGGTCTTCTCACTGGCTCAGGAAGCAGCCACCGAGCTTGGTCACGGCTATGTCGGCAGTGAGCATCTGCTCCTTGGGCTTGCCAGAGAAAAGGAAGGCGTTGCCGGTAAAGTGCTTGCAAGCAACGGCATCGACGCGGACAAAATTAAGGAAGCGATCGTCAGATCTGTTGGGGTAGGGGAATCCGGCGCGGCTCCCGCTCAGGGACTGACCCCGCGGTCAAAACATATCATCGAGCTGGCAGTGGCAGAAGCCAACAGATTTGGTCACAATTACGTTGGCACTGAACATCTGCTCATGGGTATCCTCAGAGAAAGCGACTGCATTGCCGCAAAGCTGATAACCTCACTTGGCGTAAACATCAACCAGATGTTCAGCGATATCATCAATCTTCTTGGCGGAGTGTCTGCCGTCAGCTCGTCTGGCGGCACAAATCAGAAACAGAAAAGCAAAAGCACCGAAAGCACCAAGACTCTGGATCAGTATTCCACCGACCTTACCGAAGAAGCCAGATGCGGCAGGCTGGATCCGGTCATTGGAAGAATAGACGAAATACAGCGAGTTATCCAGATACTTAGCCGCAGAACAAAGAATAACCCCGTTCTTATCGGTGAACCCGGTGTTGGCAAAACCGCTGTTGCCGAAGGACTGGCTCAAAAAATCGCGTCAGGAGATGTGCCTGAGACCTTGAGAGATAAGCGCATCGTGTCCCTTGACCTTTCCGCAATGGTTGCGGGTACAAAATATCGCGGCGAGTTTGAAGAACGCATCAAGGAAGTCATCGACGAAGCAAAAAAAGCCCAGAACGTTATATTGTTCATCGACGAGCTGCATACCATCGTAGGTGCAGGCAGCGCCGAAGGCGCCATCGATGCCGCGAATATAATCAAACCTGCCCTCGGCAGAGGAGAACTGCGGGTAGTGGGTGCGACAACACTGAACGAATACCGCAAATACATCGAAAAAGACGCGGCTCTTGAACGCAGATTCCAGCCTGTTACCGTTGGCGAGCCAACACCGGAAGAAGCCATCGAGATACTCAGGGGGCTGCGGGATAAATACGAAGCACACCACAAACTGAAGATAACAGATGAAGCGATTTTAGCGGCGGTAAACATGTCAAAACGCTATATCACCGACAGATACCTTCCCGATAAAGCTATCGACCTTATCGACGAAGCGGCTTCCAGAGTTCGCATGAACAACCTGACAGCGCCTCCCGATTTGAAGGAACTTGAAGACAGGGCGGAAAAGCTGGCGGTCAGCAAAGAAGAAGCTATTTCTGCTCAGAATTTTGAACAGGCTGCAAAGATCCGTGACGAGGAGACTCAGGTCAGGGAAGAGCTGGAGTCACGCCGCAGCCGGTGGAACGACAGCAACAGCGTCAACGGCGCTGTGGGAGAGCAGGACATTGCTTCCGTAGTGTCCATCTGGACAGGAGTTCCCGTAACTCAGCTGACCGAGGATGAAGGTCAGCGCCTGCTGAAACTGGAAGAAACGCTCCATCAGCGCATGATAGGTCAGAACGACGCGGTATCTGCCGTAGCAAGAGCCATCCGCCGCGGCAGAACGGGTCTGAAAGACCCCAAACGCCCCATCGGCTCCTTCATCTTCCTTGGACCCACCGGCGTGGGCAAAACCGAGCTGTGCAAGGCTTTGGCTGAGACCATGTTCGGTGATGAAAACGCCATGATAAGAGTGGATATGTCCGAGTATATGGAAAAACACTCAGTCTCCAAGCTTATCGGTTCACCTCCCGGATATGTGGGCTATGACGAAGGCGGACAGCTCACCGAGAAGGTAAGGCGCAAACCCTATTGCGTTATCCTGTTCGATGAGATAGAAAAGGCTCACGAAGATGTGTTCAACATCATGCTCCAGATACTTGAAGACGGTCGCCTGACAGACGCTCAGGGCAGAACGGTGGACTTCAAAAATGCCATCGTGGTAATGACCTCCAACCTTGGAGCCCAGAAGATAACAGAAAAACGCAAGAAGCTGGGCTTCGGAGACAACGAAGACAACGGCGAAAGAAGCCCCGAAGAGATCCGCCAGGACGTTATGGCAGAGCTTAAAAAGGCTTTCCGTCCGGAGTTCCTCAATCGACTGGACGAGATGATCGTATTCAGCCAGCTCAATAAGGATGAGATCAGACAGATCGCGGCTAACCTCATCAGAAATGTCAACGAAAGGCTGAAAGATATGGAGATAACCATTGAGGTCACAGAAGCCGCTCTGGATAAGCTCACTGAAAAGGGATTTGACCCGGTTTACGGTGCCCGTCCTCTGAAACGTACCATCCAGACAGAACTGGAAGACCGGCTGGCAGAGCTGATGCTTGCCGGAAACGTCAAAAAAGGCGATACCGTCACCGCGGATGTGGAGGACGATTCCATTAATCTTAAAACCAATAAGTAATAGTGAATAACTGATAAGCACCGGGAGAGAGATTCTCCCGGTGCTTAAAATTCAGCTGTCATTTCGAACGCCGCTTGCGGCGGAGAAATCCCCCTCTTAAGAAGTGGGATAAGTTTGGCAAAGCCAAACTTCATTCTCCCTCGCTTACACTCGGTTCAAAATGACAGCTTTCTCTTATCATAATGACATTGTACTCAATGGTGATGGAGGCGGTTTTGTATAAAAATTTAATAAATCCGCTTGTCTTCACATAAAATTCAGAAAGGGAAATTGCACAAAAAACAATGTGAAGAAAGGG
>CAZIPP010000026.1:8665-15291 GCA_964541215.1 uncultured Oscillospiraceae bacterium | reverse complement strand
GCAGGTCCTTTGGTTTTTGATTTACGATTTATACTGTGCGTCAACAAGATTTACGCCGCCGTAGATCTCGCGAAGCTTGGGTTTTTCTATTTTGCCGGTGGGGTTTCTGGGAACCTCGGCAAAGACTATCTTGTGAGGTCTCTTGTATCTTGCCAGCTTCTGGCAGAAGGAGGTTATCTCTTCGACCGTGCAGGTGTAGCCCTTCTTGATATCTATAACTGCCAGAGTAGCCTCGCCAAGACGGGCGTCGGCAACACCGATAACGGCAACGTCGTTGACGGCGGGGTGTGCGCTGAGGAAGTTTTCTATCTCAACGGGGTAGATGTTTTCACCGCCGGAGATAACAACGTCCTTCTTACGGTCAACAAGGAAGATAAAGCCGTCTTCGTCGGTTCGAGCCATATCGCCGGTAAAGAGCCAGCCATCGTGGAGGACTTCGTTGGTGGCTTCTTCATTGTTGTAGTAGCAGGTCATAACGCCGTCACCCTTGACGCAAAGCTCGCCGACTTCGCCGGGAGTTACTTCAGCGCCGTTTTCGTCAACTATCTTTACCTGCCAGCCGTAGCCGGGAACACCGATAGCACCGACCTTGTGGATGTTCTCCACGCCCAGATGGACGCAGCCGGGGCCGATGGATTCGCTCAGACCGTAGTTGGTGTCGTACTGGTGATGGGGGAAACGCTCCTTCCAGCGTTTGATAAGGCTCGGAGGAACAGGCTGTGCGCCGATATGCATCAGCCGAAGCTGATCTAAATTATACTTATCGGGGTCGATATCCCCGCGGTCGATAGCGTTCAGGATATCCTGAGCCCAGGGAACCAGCAGCCAGACGATGGTGCAGTGCTCCTTGGAAATGGCATCGATGATGAATTCGGGTGTGGTGCCCTTCAGCAGAACGGCTTTGCTGCCGGAAAGAAGGCTGCCAAACCAGTGCATCTTCGCACCGGTGTGGTACAGAGGCGGGATGCAGAGGAAAACGTCATCCTTGGTCTGACCGTGGTGCTTCTGCTCAACGGTCGCAGAATGCATCAGGCTCTTGTGGTTGTGAAGTATGGCTTTGGGGAAACCTGTGGTGCCGGAAGAGAAGTATATTGCGGCATCGTCGTCATCATCGATGGGGATGATGGGTGAAACGCTGGAGCAGTCGGCGGTGAGGGAGTTGTAGTCCTCCGCAAAGGTGGGACAGTGGTCGCCTATGTAGAACAGCAGGCGGTGACTGCTGATGGAAGGAGCTATCTCTTCCACACGACCGATGAACTCAGGTCCAAAGATAAGCGCATCGGCTTCGGACAGGTTAAGGCAGTATTCAATTTCTTCAGCGGTGTAGCGGAAGTTCAGGGGCACTGCCAGAGCGCCGGTCTTGAGGATACCAAAATATATGGGAAGCCATTCAAGGCAGTTATAAAGCAGTATAGCCACCTTGTCACCTTTTTTGAAACCACGGCTGATGAGCATATTGGCAAAGCGGTTGGCTTTTTCGTTAAAAACGCTCCATGTGATCTCACGGCGGTAATAAGAGCTGCTGGTGGGTTCCATAAGCTCAAATTCCTTCCAGGTAACACGACGGGTCTCGGGGCGTTCGGGGTTTATCTCTACGAGAGCAACATCATTGCCGTAAAGCCGGCAGTTTTTCTCGAGGATGTCTGTAATAGGCATACTGCATTCCTCCATGTGTAACTTTTGTCATAATAATTACTGATTATATCATTTTGCATCAATAACTGTCAATCTCAGCCGGCACGATTATGAATAAAAATATTAATATATAATGATACAAAAAGTACAATAAAACAAGAACGCTGTCATTTCGAACGCCGAAAAAAATAACGCTGTCATCTCGAACAATGCGGAGCACTGCTCAGCAAGCTGAGCAATAGAGAGATCCCCTTCATAAGATGGGGATCTCTCACCGGTTTTGGAACCGGTTCGAAATGACAGCGTGAGTTTCTTGCTTACAGGCTGAAATCCTCTTCAGAAAAAGGACTGTCCTCCGTAAGCTCGGGCTTGCCGGGTATGCGCTTTAGCGGATCATACTCAAATTTGCGGCAGGAACCGAGAGCATCAACAATGCCTTTTTTCAGGCACATAACTTCTTCGTCGTTGATCTTGGAGCCGGATTGGCAGTAAGAGCAGCAAGGCTGGATATCTTTCTTGAACAGCATGACGAACCTCCGTATAAGCAGTTATTCACTATTAGTTATCAGTTCTTAGTTGTTTTTTCTAATTATACTCCATTCTTTCTTGAATTTCCATAGCCTTTTCCGATCATAAACGCCGATATGATAATAACGACTGCCCAGACCGCGAAGGCAGCAACGGTTGAGGCTGTCAACGCGGCGGCAAAATCCATCTCGGCAATGTCGGTAACCTGCTCGGCAAGGTAGTGGGACACAGGCTGCCCCAATGGGAAAACTCTGGAAATTATGTAAACCAACCCTGCGGAGATGATACCGTGCAGTGCTTTGCCGATAACGTACTTTTTCGCCGAAAGACCGCTGCCGCCTATGAAAGACAGCACCTGACAGTGTACCGATACGCCTGCCCAGCCAAGGATGAACGCTGCCATAGACAGCTTGCCGGTCAAAGTTCCTGCGGCACCGGACAGGCTCCAGACGCCCGAGGACATTTCGATAGCACCTATGAGCAGCTTTTCCGCCCATTGAGCGTTGATGCCAAGGGGAGACAGTACGACGGCAACAACAGAGGACGCGGCATCCATAACTCCGGTGAGAAACAGCATTTTTATGACCACCGTGAAGAAAATAACAAAGGCGCATATGTTAATGGTGGATACAGCAGCGCTTTTTACGCAGCCTGTAAAAGCCGCGGCAAAGCCCGAGTAGCTTTCATCGATGTGGCTGACAGCTACAGTAACTTGCGGACTGCTTTTGCTGCGCAGCCGAAAGAGAATGCCAACAATCACCGAAGACAGGATATGGGCAAGGTACAGCACGATACCGATAAGGCTCGAAGAAAAAATGCCTGCCCCCACAACGCCGAGGATAAAAGCGGGACCGGAGTTGTTGCAGAAAGCCAGCAGCCGCTCGGCTTCGTCCTTGCTGCACCAGCCCTTTTTGTAAAGGTCGATGGCGGTGACCGCGCCAATGGGATATCCGCCAATAATACCCAGCGCAAAGGCGGCTGCACAGCTGCCGCTGACGTTGAACAGCGGTCTCATTATCGGCTGGAGAAATCTTCCCAGATGACGCACAAGACCCATTTCGACCATCAGTCCCGAAAGAACAAAGAAAGGAAAAAGAGAAGGTATTATAACGTTGCCGCAAAGCTCAAGCCCTGCTTTCGCGGCTTCAACAGACTGGGTGGGGAACATCATCAGCGACGATATCGAAAGCAGCACAGCGACTGATACGAATATATCACTGAACCATCGGTGAGAAATGATTTTTGCCATAGCGCACCTCCTTGAAGAATATATATGATTTAGAAAATGAAGTTTTGCCAGTCCAATAACGATACATTGGTGCTGTTTGCTTCGGGTGAGGCAAAACCCATGAGTGAGCCTGTCTTGTTGTGAGACAGCAGAGCAGCTTCAACGGAAGCCGCCTTTGACCAACCACTTGAAATAAGTTGACATAATATAGGAGGATTTGATGAACAAAAAGCTTGAGCAAATACTCGGAAAAGCATCCCAAAACCTTGATATGCCCCTTGATCTGGTGGCAGGAATGCCCAGAATTGAATTGAGAGGAAGCCACGAAGCCATACTGGAGAGCCACAGCGGAGTACGGGAATACGGCGAAAACCTGATAATAGTTGAAACTCCGCTGGGATCTGCCCGTATCTGCGGAAACGGACTTACCATTCGCGAGATGGACGAGGACAAGATAGTAATAAACGGTGCCATATCGTCTTTTGAATATATTTAGGGAGGAAGACAATGCAGCGGATACTCGACAAAACAAAGGCTGTAGTTGACATAACAATTACGGGAGCATATCCGGAGGACTTTATAAACCGTCTTGCGGCAGATTGCATACCCTTTTGGGGACTTGAAAAAAAAGATGCGCTTACCTGGGATGTGTCCATGTTCGCGTCAGATTATAAAACCATTCGAAAGACAGCAAAAAGATCCATGTGCCGCACACATATCCGGGCAAAAAGAGGATTGCCGTTTCGGATAAAAAGAATGAGGAAGCGGCGCGTACTCATTGCGGGCACAGCGGCAGCTGTGCTGGCAGCGCTCATACTGCCGCTTTTTGTCTGGACCTTTGAGGTGGAGGGCAATACCGACGTGTCTGACAGGGAGATAATCAGGGCGCTGGACGAGATAGGCATAGACGTTGGGACCTTTGGCTACTCTATCAATCCGGTGCTGACGGAAACAAAAATGCTTTTGAAGATACCGCAGCTAAGCTATCTGACCATAAATGTAAAGGGCGGCAAGGCGACGGTGGTGGTCAGGGAGGATATACCGGCTCCCGAGGTACTGGATGAAACGGTGGTTACAGACCTTGTGGCAACGGAAACGGGAGTAATAACAAAAATGGAGATATTGCGGGGAAAGTCCCTTGTGGACGAGGGACAGACCGTGCTGAAAGGGGAAAAGCTGGTAACCGGAATCATCGAACATTATGCCAACGATACTCTGTTCACAGTCCAGACAGTACGCTCTTTGGGCGAGGTTTACGCCAGAACATGGAAGAAGCTCACAGCCATGATGCCGCTGGAATATGTGCAAAAGGAGCCCACAGGGGAGGAAAAGACAAAATATTCCTTGATTATTGGCTCAAAAAGGATTAATTTCTATATTGATAGTGGTAATTCTTATGATAAATGTGATAAAATAATCGAAACAGACTATCTGACTTTGGCAGGCGGGATACAGTTTCCCATAGCGCTGGAGAAAATTACGGAAAAAGCATGGGAGCCTGCCGCCGCTTCAATGGATCAGCAGCAGGCGGAAAAGCTGCTGCAAAATTATCTGAGCGCGTCCGTTAAGTCTCAGCTGCTGGGCGGTCAGATAATGAAAACAGAATTTGAAACCGATGTCAGCGACGGGCTTATCACTGTCTCGGCAGTCTGCGAATGTGAGCAGCAGATAGCCACCGAGGTAATGGCTCAGCTGCCGGTGGAAACAGATAACGCTCCTGAATTGGGAAAGGAATAAACTTCACATGATAGAACAGATCGTAAACGCGGAACGGATGGATCAGATCATAGACGTTTTCGGCTCCTTTGATGAGAATATAAGGCTCATCGAATCGGAACTGAACGTTCAGGTGAATATCAGAGGCACCGAGATGAAGGTCTCAGGTGAGCCGGAAGATGTTATGGCGGGAACTCAGGCAGTGGAAGGACTGCTGACCCTTGCGTCAAAGGGCGAGACCATCGACAGCCAGCGTGTGCGGTATATAATCGATATGGTCAGGGATGGCAACGCCGATAAAATAGGTGAGCTGACAAAAGGTGTCATCTGCGTAACTGCCAAGGGAAAGCCCATCAAGGCAAAGACTCTGGGTCAGCAGAAGTATGTTAACGCCATCAAAAAGAACACCATCACCGTTGGCGTGGGACCTGCCGGTACCGGCAAAACATATCTGGCGGTAGCCATGGCGGTGGCGGCTTTCAGGGAAAAGCAGATTAACCGCATAATCCTCACACGTCCTGCGGTGGAAGCAGGTGAAAAGCTGGGCTTCCTTCCCGGTGACCTGCAAAATAAAGTAGACCCTTATCTGCGTCCTCTTTACGACGCGCTGTTCGATATGCTGGGAGCTGAGAACTACAACAAGTATCTGGAAAAGGGCAACATCGAGGTCGCGCCGCTGGCATATATGCGCGGACGTACTCTGGATGATTCCTTTATCATTCTTGATGAAGCCCAGAACACATCACGGGAGCAGATGAAGATGTTCCTTACCCGTCTTGGCTTCAACTCCAAGGTGGTCATCACCGGTGACGTTACCCAGATAGACCTGCCTTCCGACAAGACCAGCGGTTTGAAAGAAGCCGTAAAGGTGCTGGACGGCATCGAAGACATTGCCGTCTGCCAGCTCAACGCCAGCGACGTTGTGCGCCATGTGCTGGTCCAGCGCATAATCAAGGCTTACGAGACCTATGAGCGCAAAAACAATTCGCCCACCAACCCCGCAAAATATAAGTACAAAAGGAGCGGCGGAAAATGAAACACAGAATAACCATTTCCGCAGACAGCGGCAGTATCGCGGGGTTTTCCGAGCGGAGATATGTTAAAAAGTGCATCTGGACAGCTCTTCGCGCCCAGAAGGTGCGCATACCCTGCGAGATAAACGTGCTGCTTACCGATGATGAGGGCATACATGAGATAAACAAAGCCATGCGTGATGTGGACAAGCCCACCGATGTGCTGTCCTTTCCCATGTTTGACCTCACCGCGGGGATACCGCCTGCGGGAGAGGAATATATCGACGAAGAAACAGGCTTGTGTCCGCTGGGAGATATGGCTATCTCCATGGAGCGGGTGTATGCTCAGGCTGAGGAGCTTGGTCACAGCCGGGCAAGAGAACTGGGATACCTTACGGTACATTCGGTGCTCCACCTGCTGGGCTATGACCATCTGGACGAGGGTGAGCAAAAGGCTCAGATGCGTGAGCGTGAAGAAGCCATCATGGCAGTGGTCAGATAACAAT
>CAZIPP010000026.1:0-8565 GCA_964541215.1 uncultured Oscillospiraceae bacterium | reverse complement strand
GCGAGGCGGATGAGGTGTTACTTACTACTACAAATGAGGAATTGAAAATGATCAAAAAATCCGGAATGATAACCATAGCTGGCCGCCCCAACGTGGGTAAATCTACCCTTACCAACGCGCTTGTCGGTGAAAAGGTGGCCATCGTTACAAATAAACCCCAGACCACAAGAAACCGTATCTGCGCCGTTTTGAACAGAGGGGAGACCCAGTTCGTATTCATGGACACTCCCGGCTTCCATAAAGCCAGAACGAGACTTGGCGACTATATGGTAAACGTGGTCAAGGAAAGCGTTGCCGATGTGGACGCCGTTGTTCTGATGGTAGAACCTATTGCCAATATCGGCACTCAGGAAGAGCTGCTCATCCAGCAGATAAAAGCTTCCGGCGCACCTGCCATACTGGTCATCAACAAGGTGGACACCGTGGAAGAAAAGGAAAAGCTGCTGGAGGTCATTGCCGTATACAGTCAGGCACATGAATGGGATGCCATCGTACCCATTTCCGCCAAAAACTCCGACGGCATCGAGCATCTTTTGGACGAGCTTGAAAAGTACGTCTATGAAGGACCACAGCTGTTCCCCGACGGCATGATAAGCGACCAGCCTGAGCGTCAGGTCATTGCGGAAATAGTCCGTGAAAAGCTGCTGCTGTGCATGGATAAGGAGATACCCCATGGCACCGCCGTTGAGGTTACCCGGTTTGAAGAGCGTGAGGACGGAATCATTGATATCGACATCACCATCTACTGCGAAAAGTCCAGCCACAAGGGCATGATAATCGGCAAACACGGCGCAATGCTCAAAAAGATAGGCGAGCTTTCCAGAAAAGATATCGAAGCCTTCCTTGGCGCGAAGATCTATATGGAAAGCTGGGTCAAGGTCAAGGAAAACTGGCGCGACAACCTGAACCAGATCCGCAACTTCGGCTACGAGGCCTAAGCGCTTTGACATGGCCAGAAAGGCCATGCCAAAGCGGGTTTTGCAGTCCGCTGCAGCGCACTCCACAGTCAGCAAGCTGACTGTTCCGCACGTTTGCGGGCTGTAAAGTAAAATTTCCGACATACATGCTGCCGGAAATTTTGATTATGAAATTTTTCGCCGCAAGCGGCGAACTCTGCGAGGCCGGTTTTATGTCTTTCATCACCACCGACGGACTTGTGCTCCGAGATACAAAGCTTAACGATAAAGACAGCCTTTTAACGGTGCTGAGCCGTGACCACGGCAAGCTTACCCTGAAAGCCTGGGGCGTTCGGGGGAAAAGCGGAAAGCTCCGGGCGCCATGCCAGCTCTTTGCTTATTCGGAGTTTACTGCCTCCGAGTACCGCGGCTTTTATTCCATCAAGGAAGCGGAGCTTAAAGAGCAGTTCAGCGGCATACGTTCGGATATCGAGCTGCTGTCGCTGGCGTCATATATAGCTCAGGTCACAGAAAGCGTGGCGGATGAGGACAGCCCGACTCCCGAGCTTTTGTCTTTGGCTCTTAACTCGCTGTACGCCCTGTCCGAGCTGAAAAAACCGCAGCAGCTGGTAAAGGCTGCCTTTGAGCTTAAAGTGATGAGCCTTGCCGGTTATGAACCTCAGCTTGACGGCTGTGTGGGCTGCGGCAGCGCCGAGCCTGTAAGGTTCGACCTTGCGGACGGTGCGCTGTACTGTGCCGACTGCGGCGGGAGCGGCATGGAGATAAACGATCGCTGTTTTGCTGCAATGCGCCATATCGTATTGGGCGACAGCAAGAGGATATTTTCGTTTTCACTGGACGACGCTTCACTAAAGCTTTTATCTCAGGCGGCGGAAGGGTATATCCTGACCCAGCTTGAACGAAGCTTTTCCGCCCTGGATTTTTACAAATCCATACTTATCTAACTCAATTTTCAGGAGACTAAAATGAGTACATTATACGATAAATCTCTGGTTACGCTGGAGCTGCCGAAGGTTCTCGAACTGCTGGCATCCTGCGCCACCTGCGACGAGGCAAAGGAGAAGGCGCTTGCTCTTCGCCCCATGACCGACGTTGAGGAGATCAGATACAAGCTTCAGGAGGTTTCGGCCGCCTGCAAGCTTATCAGTTACAAAACAAGCCCCAACTTTCAGGCTGTCAAGGATGTTTCCGGCTCCCTGAAACGGGCGGATATGGGCGGCAGTCTCAACACTCGTGAGCTGCTTGCCATAGCCGATGTGCTGCGCACAGCGCGCATAGTCAAAACCTATGCCGATGGTCAGATAAAAACCTGCATAGACCATCTTTTCGACTCCCTGCGGGCAAACAAATTCCTTGAAGAACGGATAACCAACTCCATCATCGGTGACGATGAGCTGGCAGACTCCGCATCCACCGAGCTGGCGGACATCCGCCGCCACATGAAGGTGGCAAACGCCAAGGCCAGAGAAGCGCTGAACAGGATAATCACTTCTCCGTCCTATTCAAAATACCTTCGTGACCCCATCATTACCCTTCGCGGTGATCGTTACGTTGTGCCTGTTCGCAGTGAGTATAAAAACGAGATACCCGGTCTTGTTCACGATGTGTCCTCCAGCGGCGGCACCTTTTTTGTGGAGCCTATGCAGGTGGTCAACGCCAATAACGAGCTGCGTGAGCTGCTGGCAAAGGAGAAAAAGGAGATCGAACGCATACTGGCAGAGCTTTCCGCCATGGCAGCTGAACATATGGAAGACATTCTGGAAGATTATTCCACGCTGGTCTATCTTGATCTCATCTTTGCCAAGGCGAAGCTGTCATATAATCTCAAGTGCATCGAACCCATTGTTGAGGATACCCGCAGTCTTGAGCTTCGCCATGCCCGACACCCGCTTATAAACATCAAAAATGCCGTGCCCATAGATGTTCGTCTCGGCAAGGATTTCGATACTCTTGTGGTGACCGGCCCCAACACAGGCGGCAAGACTGTTACGCTCAAAACCATCGGTCTGCTGACACTGATGGCAGAGTGCGGTCTGCATATCCCGGCGGACGATGGAAGCACCATCTCCGTGTTTGATAAGGTGCTGGCAGACATCGGTGATGAACAGAGCATCGAACAGTCCCTGTCCACGTTCTCGTCTCATATGAAGAACATCGTTGAGATAATCGACGAAGCCGACATGGGAACGATGATACTTTTTGATGAGCTTGGCGCGGGAACAGACCCTGTTGAGGGTGCGGCTCTTGCCATCGCCATCATCGAAAACTGCCGCCAGATGGGTGCGCGCATCGCGGCTACCACTCATTACGCTGAAATGAAGGTCTACGCCATGCGTACCGAAGGTGTCCAGAACGCGTCCTGCGAATTTGATGTGGAGACGCTGAAACCCACTTACCGCCTTCTCATAGGCATACCCGGCAAATCCAACGCTTTTGCCATTTCCCGCCGCCTTGGTCTTTCGGAATATATCATTAAAAAAGCCGGCGATCAGATAGACAAGAACGATGCAGATTTTGAGGATGTCATCACTCAGCTTGAAACTCAGCGTCAGGCAATGGAAGCTGCCAAGCTTGAGGCAGAAAAGCTCCGCAAAGAGACTGAGGAAAGCAAAAACGCCGCTGAAAAGTACCGCGAGGAGATAAAGCGTGAGCGTGAAAAGGCGGTTATCAAAGCCAGAGCGGAAGCCCAGAGCATAATAGATGATGCCAGAAGCACAGCCAACGCTGTTATGGCAGAACTGAAGGATATGCGCAAGCAGCTCAAAAACAGTGAAAACTGGCAAGGCATCAACGATAAGCAGTCAGCCCTGCGCCGTGAGCTGAACGAAGCCGAATCCCGCCTTGGCGAGAAGCGTGAGAAAGAAGATCTGCCGCCTCCGTCAAGGGATATCGTGGTCGGTGATACGGTGGAGCTGCTCAGCATAGGCTCAAAGGCTACTGTGCTTTCCATCGAAAAAGACGGTTCCTACCGTTTGCAGGCAGGTATTTTGAATATCAAAGCCAAAAAGGACGAAGTTCGGCTTATCGAAAACCAGCAGCAGGACGTTAAAAAGTTCATCGAAAAATCCAAAGAGAGTCTTCGCAGCCTTGCTGCCACACCTGAGCTGGATATCCGCGGTATGCTGCCCGAAGAAGCTGAAGGCGTGGTGAACCTGTTTATCGACAATGCGGTGCTTGGCAACCTGCCTTCGGTCCGCATAATCCACGGCAAAGGTACAGGCGTGCTGAGAAAAGCAGTCCAGACCCAGCTCAAGCGCGACAAGCGTGTAAAAAGCTACCGCAACGGTCTTTACGGTGAAGGCGAAGACGGCGTAACCGTTGCTGAGCTGAAGTAAACTGTTGTTATGCACTTTGAAGGCTTCTCCTTGAGGAGAGGCTGTCAGCGAAGCTGACTGATGAGGTGGCAAAAAGACCGAAACACCTCATCCGCCTCGCTTTGCTCGGCGCCTTCCCCTCAAGGGGAAGGCTTTGGATTCGTCTCCCTGCTGTACTTTTTTCCAAACATGAGTCAGCTTTTGTTAATTACGGGTAAAATCGTCAAGCAAAGGTCAAAAACTATTGACGTTGAGCTTTTCATTTGCTAATATATTTAGAGGAACATAGCTCTGCAACAATATAAGGAGTGAAATAAATGTACATCAAAGAAGCTGTTGTCAACAATCAGGTGGGCCTCCACGCCAGACCCGCAACATTCTTCATCCAGAAAGCCAACGAATATAAGAGCAGCATCTGGATCGAAAAGGAAGAACGGCGTGTCAACGCCAAGAGTCTGCTGGGCGTGCTGTCTCTTGGGATAGTAAAGGGAACGACCATTACCCTCATCGCAGACGGTACCGACGAGGAAACTGCCGTAAACGCTTTGGTGGATCTCATTTCCTCTAATTTTTCTGAATAATAAGATAGTGGGAAATCCCCCTAAAATCCCCTGAAGACGCGTCAGCATCATTCAGGGGATTTAAGTTTCTCGTTTTTAATGGCGTCGCCATTAAAAAACGGTTTCTTCAGTCTGCTGCAGCGCACTCGCTGTCAGCTTTGCTGCCAGCTTCGCACGTTTGCAGACTGCATAGTAAAATTTCCGACATACATGCTGCCGGAAATTTTGATTCTGGATCCATTCGCCGCTTTGCGGCGAACTCTGCCAGACCGCTGACTACTATCTGCTAACTGTTAGCTGCCGACTGCCATTTCCCGGAGGTGATATTTTGCCGGATTTTGAACAACTGAAACAAAAAGCTCACGATCTGCCGCTGGCACCGGGAGTTTATATCATGGCTGATAAAAACGGTAAGGTCATCTATGTGGGCAAGGCCAAGGCACTGCGCAACCGTGTAAGCCAGTATTTTGTGGACTCTGCCGGTCACTCGGAAAAGACCCGGGCGATGGTAAGGAACATCCACGATTTCAGCGTCATCATAGCCCAAAGTGAGTTTGAAGCGCTGGTGCTGGAATGCTCACTTATAAAGCTGCACCAGCCCAAATACAATATCCTTCTTCGTGACGATAAGGGCTACCCATACATCAGGCTGGACATGAACGAGGAGTATCCAAACCTGACCATGGTGTCCAAACCCGGTAACGACGGAGCAAAGTATTTTGGACCCTACGGCGGTCGGTCGGTCACTCAAAACGCCATAGATACCATCCGGATGACATTGCGCCTGCCTTCGTGCAGCAAAAAGTTTCCACGGGATATCGGCAAAGACCGACCATGCCTGAACTACCACATGGGTCAGTGCGATGGCTGGTGCCAGAAGCTTGGCAGCCAGCGGCAGTATTACGAAACTGTCCGTCAGGCACAGCTGATATTGGAAGGCAAGTATAAAGAGGCAGCCGCCGAGCTTAGGGAAAAGATGGAAGCAGCTGCCGAAGAAATGAAGTTCGAGCAGGCAGCGGAGCTTCGTGACCGATGCTTTGCCATCGAATCCCTTGGCAAAAAGCAGCGGGTGGTATCGGGCGCCATGGCGGATACGGACGTTATTGGCTGGTACAGCAACGACAATCGAGGCTGCTTTGTTGTGCTTCACTATATCGGTGGAAATCTGGTGGATAAGGAGTTCCGTCTTACCGAACCGGACAACGGCGAAAACGCGCTGTCTGCCCTTGTTAAGCAGTATTATCTTGAACGCACCCATCTGCCAAGAGAGATACTTTTGCCTCAGCCCATGGAAGACAGCGAGCTGTTCAGCCGGCTGCTGGCAGGCAGAGGCTTCAAGGTAAAGATCCACGTTCCCCAGCGGGGAGACAAGGTTGAGCTTATCAAGCTTGCCCACCGAAACGCTGCCGAGGAAGCGGAGCGTGTGACCACTGCGGCGGAGCGGGTGAACAAAACGCTTGAGCTGGTGGCTCAGCTGCTGGATTTGGCTCAGGCGCCCAAGCGCATCGAAGCTTACGATATGTCCAATACTGCCGGCACAGATATGGTAGGCAGCATGACTGTATTTGTAGACGGAAATCCCCTTAAACGTGATTACAGGACCTTCAAGGTCAAGGACGAAAGCATAAAGGACGACTACCATGCCATGAAGGAGGTGCTGACAAGGCGCCTTACAAGGCTGGTTGACAAATCAGAAGGCTTCGACAAACGTCCCGACCTGCTGCTGATGGACGGTGGTCAGGCTCAATGCTCCGCGGCGGAGGAAGTTCTGGCTCAGCTTGGTCTGGCGATACCTGTGTATGGCATGGTCAAGGACGACCGTCATCGAACCCGCGCGCTGATGACCGCATCCGGTCAGGAGATAAGCATATCGGGCAATCAGGCAGTGTTCTCTTTTTTCGGCAGGATACAGGAAGAGACTCACCGGTTTGCCATTGAATATCACAGGAGTCTCAGGGGAAAAAAGGTAAAACAATCTGAGCTTGAAAAGATAAGCGGCGTAGGTCAGGCACGGCGAACCGCGCTTTTAAAGCATTTTAAAACCATTAAAGCCATAAAAGAGGCCACTTTGGATGAGCTTTCGGCAGTTGTACCGAAGCCCACTGCCAAAGCGGTGTATGAATACTTCCACAAAGGAAATGATGAAACATGCGAGTAATAACAGGTACAGCAAGAGGAACAAGGCTGCTTACGCCCAACGGTGATACTGCACGACCCACCACCGATAAGGTAAAAGAGAGCATCTTCAATATCATCCAGTTCGACGTACCGGGAAGAGACGTTCTTGATCTTTTTGCGGGGACAGGTCAGCTGGCGATAGAAGCTCTGAGCCGTGGCGCGGAAAGCGCCGTGCTGGTGGATCAGAGCAGGGACATGATCAAGCTTATAGGCGAAAACCTTAAACGGGCAAAAATGGAAAATAAGGCAACGGTGGTCAATTCCGACGCTGAAAGCTACCTCACAAGATGCCGCCGGAAGTTTGGAATTATTTTTCTTGACCCTCCATATGCAGGTCAAATGCTGGAAACTTCGCTGGATTTAATACTTAAGTTTGACATTTTGCTCAGTGGTGGTATAATAGTGTGTGAGCGACCTGCCGACGGAGAGCTTAAAGCTTTCGAAAAACCCGGCCTGTCGGTCAGGGATTACAAATACGGTAAGACCGTCATAAGCGTATTCAGGCTTATGCTGGAGGAAGTATGAAAACGGCCATATACCCCGGAAGCTTCGACCCCGTGACCCTTGGACATTTGGACATAATAGAAAGAGCAGCCGCCATTTTCGACCGCGTTGTGGTGTGCGTAATGGTCAACTGCGATAAAAAGTATATGTTCTCTTCTCAGGAGCGGGTGGATTTCATTACCAAAGCCGCAAGCCACCTTCCCAATGTGAAGGTAGAGCTGTCGGAGAGGCTTCTGGCTGACTATGCTAAGGATTATGAGGGCAGCGTTTTAGTAAAAGGTCTGCGCAACTCTTCCGACTTTGAGATAGAGTTCCAGATGGCTCTCATCAACAAAACCGCAAACTCCGACCTTGAGACGGTATTTTTGCCGTCGGCAAAGGAAAATGTGTTTTTAAGCTCCAGTGCCGCCAGAGAGATGGTGCGGTACAGAGCTGACCTTTCGGGCTTTGTTCCCGAAGCGATCATCGACGACATCAAGAACAAAATGTACAAAGATTAAGGAGGCAGACCAATGGCAAGTGGAGCTGAAGAACTGCTTAGCAGATTATATGAAATGGTGCAGGACGCCCGGAGCTTCCCCATCGGAGCTGACAAATGCGTTCTCGACAGAGACAAGGTGCTTGACCTGTTGGACGAGATCAACAGCCAGCTTCCCGGCGAAATGAAGCAGGCAAAAACCATTCTCGATTCCCGCAATGAGCTTGTCACGGCCGCCAAGCGTGAGGCCGAATCCATCAGACGTCAGGCAGAAGAAAGGGCAAAGCAGATGATCTCCAAGGAAGAGATCGTTGCCGCTGCCAACGCTGAAGCCAAGCGCATTATTTCCGAGGCTGAAATGAAAGCCCGTGAGCTGAGAAAGGTCACCAACGACTACGTTGACGACAACCTCAAGCGCACCGAAGAAGCTGTTAACGCCGCTCTGAGCGAGATCAAGCAGACTCGCCAGAAGTTCCGTGTCGCAGCAGGCTATCAGCCCAAGACCGAATCCCCGATAATCGAGGATATCTAATCGAAATTTGAATCAAGCACTCACGCCAAGGCCCCCTTGTGTAAAGGGGGCTGGCATGGCGAAGCCATGACTGGGGGATCGT
>CAZIPP010000025.1:0-15316 GCA_964541215.1 uncultured Oscillospiraceae bacterium | reverse complement strand
AAAATAACTCGCAGTGTCATTCTGAGAGCAGCTTGCTGCTCGTGAGAATCCGTTAATTCTGCTAATTGCAGAGCAATTCAAACGGATTGCCACGCCATCTTCGATGGCTCGCAATGACGGGTCAGAGTTTTTTTACAGCCCCTTCTGTATTTATGCCATTATTCTGCCAGATATCTGTCGTATGCAGCCTGATAAAGCTCACGGCAGCGGTCGCCACCCATGTCGTTGATCTGAGCAATGAAAGCATCCCAGTTATCGAAGCTTTCGTCGCCGACGATGTAGCGGATGATGTGCTCGCTTATATAGGTGCTGATGTCGGTGCTGAGCGTGGAGTATTCTTCCTGTTCCTCAGTGCTAAGGGCAACACCCTTGGGCAGCATATATTCAGTATCGTTGGTGGAGCCCCAGATATCCATGGCATCCATCTGATCCTGATTGTAGCTGGTGTAAGACTTGGAGTTGTCCAGTTTGAAGGGAGCGGAGTTCATCTTGTCGAAGCAGTACAGTGCGATGGTTACACGATAGGGCAGTCCGTCGGGGTTGTTGGTGATAAGGTCTGTAAGCTGTGGATTGCCGTTTTCGTCCAGAACGTGTGCTTCACCTTCGATACCGTAGTTGCACAGGATAGTGCCTTCATCGGTATACATATAGTCGATATACTTCAGAATGGGGTCAAGCTCCTGGCATGCGGTGCTGATTGCCCAGGTGCTGTTGTTGACATAGCCGGGCTGTACGCCAAGATGGTTCATATCGCCTTCGTTCATAACGATATCGGCAACGGCGTAGCAGCGGAAATTGCTGTCGGCAGCCTGTGCGTTCATGTTGCTCATATCCTGAAGACCGCCGTACCAGAAACCGGTTTCGCCGTTAAGAACGGTGGTAAAGTCGGTGAGGCGGTCACCTTCCAGCGCTACAAACTGATCCCAGATAAGGCCTTCGGAGTACCACTGATTCAGCATCATCATGTAATCCTTGTAGCCGGGTTCCTGAATGCCGTATTTCAGTTCGCCATCAACCTGGAACCAGCCGTCGGTTACGCCGTAACCTGCCAGCAGGCAGTTGTCGCCGGGAGTACCGTCGGATGGGATGATGATGGCAGCGTCAGCGCCCTTGTCAACCTTGAATGCAGTAAGTACGGAATGGAGATCTTCATAGGTTTCGGGAGTTTCCAGTCCCAGATCATCCAGCCAGTCCTGACGGATAAGTGCACCGGAGTCGGCAGGCTTAGATTCGGTGTACAGGCTGATGAAGCATCCCATCTGACCTTCAGAGGTCAGGGCATCGTCCATAATGGAAGGATCCATGTTCAGGGCAGCCATATAGTTGGGCATCTTTTCCTGAGCCAGAGGCCACAGGTCGATAATAACTTCATCTTCAATTGCCAGATCAAGACCGCCATTATAGCTGCTCATGCCGTTGATAAGGTCACAATAATCGCCGGAAGCGACCATCAGGTTGAACTGTTCGGTCTCTGCAGAGGCAGAAACAACAACACCATCAAGGTGAATGTTGGTGCGGCGTTCCAGTTCCTGATAAACTGCAAAGTCGCTGATTTCCTTTACGACCTCGCTCAGGTCGGGAGATACACCGGTCCAAAGAGTGTAGGTCATGGTCTCGTCAACTATGGGAAGTTCAATGGTCAGATCCACTTCTTCGGGTGTTTCAGGTACTTCGGGAACCTCTTCTGCCTCAGGGGCTTCTGATTCATTGGAAGCTGCTTCCTGTTTTGCTGCAGGGGCTTCAGATACTTCCTCAGCGGGTGCTGAAGATTCTTCTGCCGGCTTGGATGAACAAGCTGCCATGGTCAGAATGAGAGCAAGTGCCAGAACTATGCCCAGTATCCTTTTTGTCATTTTTCTTTCCTCCTTAATTTTTGGTTACATGCAAATGATACCACATTTTATTATTAAGCACTCATATCATTAATGTAATTACTGCATCAAAATTAATATTATTCGTTTGGAAAGCTCTGACTTTATATTAAATGTGGCGTAATATTTATGCATTTAAGGACAAACAAACATTTACCGTGCTGAATTTCAGGAGTTATTTCTTATGCGAAACTCTCTAAAAACGTAGAATTATCGCTCTATTTTTCCAAAAGCTTTATTGATTCTGCAAATTGACACATATTGTGTCCATGTAGACGTAATCACCAAAAATGGCACCATATTTTCTGTTTATTCAACCCCGATGCATGCTGAGTCGAAAATGTAATTTTATTACAGGTGGCTTTATTTCAGGAGTTTTACACATTTTCCACAGAGTTTTCCACAATCAGCCAGTTTCCATAAAAAGGAGATAGTGAATATTAGATTTACATAATATATTTTATGCTGTTTTTTATCTTTCGTTGTATTTTTAACCACACTCAGCTTATAAACGCCGTAACATCTTCAACGTCAAACTGGTCATGAAGCGCAAGATTTATGCCATATCCAACCAGTGACGACAGTTCCTTTATTCCCGCATCAATATCTTTGGGCGTAACTATCAATGGCGGCTCATCATCTTCCGGCATTTGTACGCTCAGCTTTTCCGCAAGATCAGCCTGAAGAGTCCACGCATCCACAACTGTTGGCACCCCAATTGCAATAACCGGAACGCCCAGCGTTTTATAATTAAAAGCTGCTCTGCTGTTTCCAACACCCGATCCCGGAATTATTCCCGTATCTGCCAGCTGAACGGTGCAGCACAATCTTTTGACCGATGCCGCAGCCAGCGCGTCCACAACTATTATTTTATCCGGCTGTGAACGCTGTACGACACCTTTGACCACCTCAACGCTCTCCAGACCGGTGGTACCAAGCACACCGGGAGCAATAGCGCTGACCCGCCGCATTGACCCAAAGTATTGGGGAATTCTGTCAGCCAAATGTCTTGTTATCATTGTGCTTTCCAATGTTTTGGGACCGATGGCATCGGGCGTGATGGCGCTGTTTCCCAATCCTACCACCAGCACCGAGTCCTTTTTATCCAGCTGAAGCATCCTCTTCAGCTCTCCCGACAAAACATTTATGGCTCGTTCAAACCCATCAGAGGATCTGCGGCGGGATCCGCCAAGATCAATGGTAACATACCTGCCTCTTGGTTTGCCCAGCTCCTGCTCCCCCTCATCGTCCAGTATCTCCACCGTGGTCACAGTATAGCCCATGCGTTGTTCCTCCGTGGCTTTGACCCCGGAAAGCCGGGTGGTTTCCCCGGCGCTCTGCTGCCACAGTTCCTTTGCTTCAAGTGCAAGATCGGTCCTTTTTTGCCGCATTTATCCATCCTCTTCCATAAAATAAGATATTTTTAAAATGCTTTTATAAAAAAGTATCTCCATATTTGTTTTTTTCTTTCATTTTTTCAAAAAAAGATGTTGATTTTTTCAGACTTTGATGGTAGAATACTATCTTGCTGAGACCAGATAAGGTCTTAATATAACGCTATTGGAGGAGGTGTCTCAATGCCTAATATCAAATCTGCAAAGAAGCGGGTTGAAGTGGCAAAGGTCAATGCCGCAAGAAACAGAATAGCAAAGTCCGTTTTGAAGACTTCCATCAAGAAGTTTGACGCTGCGGTGGCCGAAGGCAACCGTGAAATGGCCGATAGCGCTTACAGAGCTGCTGTTAAAACCATCGACCGTTCTGTTAGCAAAGGCATTCTGCACAAGAATACCGCCGCTCGCAAAAAGAGCAGCCTTACCTTGAAGCTCAACGCAATGTAATTTAGCTGCTGATCGGAGCCAGGGAAAACTGAGGTTTTCCACGGCTCCGTTTTTGCATTTTAATTGAAAATCAAAATGCAAAAACAGATAACCTTCAACCTTCAACCTGGCTTATTGAATAAGTCAGGTGATTTTGCTATAATCGGATTATACTTTTCCTCGGAGGTCTCCCATGAATTATCAGGAAGAATCTTTAAAGCTTCATTATCAGTGGAAGGGCAAGCTGGAAACAGTGCCAAAAATGAAAGTAGACAGCCGCGATGCACTTTCTTTGGCTTATACCCCGGGCGTTGCCGCTCCCTGCATTGAGATACAGAAGGATCCGTCCAAAAGCTATGAGCTTACCGGACGAAGCAATCTTGTGGCAGTTATAACCGATGGTACCGCTGTACTTGGTCTCGGCGATATCGGTCCGGAGGCCGCCATGCCCGTTATGGAAGGCAAGTGCGTACTTTTCAAATCCTTTGGGAATGTGGATGCGATCCCTCTTTGTCTGCGTACAAAAGATGTAGACGAGTTCGTGAACTCCGTTGCACTGCTGGCAGGCAGCTTTGGCGGCATCAACCTCGAAGACATCAGCGCTCCCCGCTGCTTTGAGATAGAAAAAAAGCTTAAAGAAAGATGCGACATTCCCATTTTTCACGATGATCAGCACGGTACAGCTGTTGTTGTCCTTGCGGCTCTTATCAACGCGCTTAAAGTTGTGGGCAAAGATATGGGCACCGTTCGCGCTGTGGTATCCGGTGCAGGTGCAGCCGGGCTTGCCATCACAAAGCTGCTGCTTTCTGTTGGTATCGGGGATGTTGTGGTGTGTGACCGCAGCGGCGCGATTGTAAAAGGGCGTGACGGGCTGAATCCTGCCAAGGCAGAGATCGCCGAAATGACCAACAAAGCGGGGATCTCCGGTTCTCTTGCCGACACACTGAAGGATGCAGACATTTTCATCGGCGTATCCTCTCCCGGTCTGGTGACCGCCGAGATGGTCAGCTCCATGGCAGACAAGCCCATTTTGTTCCCCATGGCAAACCCCGTTCCTGAGATCGGTTACGATGAAGCTGTGGCTGCCGGTGCAGCCGTTATCGGTACCGGGCGCAGCGATTATCCCAACCAGATAAATAATGTTCTGGCATTTCCCGGTATATTCCGCGGCGCTCTTGATGTAAGAGCGAAAGACATCAACGAAGAAATGAAACTGGCTGCTGCCTATGCGCTGGCAGAATTGGTGGGAGATGAGCTTTCCCCAAGCTATATAATCCCTCCCCCCTTTGACAGTCGTGTAGCCTCTTCCGTTGCCAAAGCTGTCTCCGAAGCAGCAATAAAAAGCGGCGTCGCCCAGATCTGATCCATACATTATATATTACAATTTAAAGGAGGTGCGTTCCTTGCCCGATCTGAATACCAGTGTTCAATATATAAAAGGTGTAGGCGAAGCCAGAGCCAAGCTGTTGGCAAAGCTTGGGATACGCACTCTCTTTGACCTTATATCCTATTTTCCCAGAGTCTACGAAGACAGGACCAAAGTTCTAAACATCGCTTCTCTTCCTATCGGCGAAGCCGCATGCTTTGAGGCTGTGGTGATGACGGCTCCCCGCTCCAGCCGTATTCGAGCCAATTTCGACCTGACAAAATGCCGTGTCGCAGACGATACCGCATCCCTTAACCTGACTTTTTTCAACAATCGCCATTACGCTGAAAAGCTCAAAGTTGGCGAAAGCTATATATTTTACGGAACACTCACCGAAGACGAGCGGTACGGTCACCAGATGACCAACCCTCTTTTTGAGTCTTCCGGTTCAGAAGGCGCTGTCACAAGACGCATAATGCCCATTTATCGGCTCACTGCCGGGCTTACCAACAACCAGTTGGTCAAGGCCATATCCGGTGGGCTTGCAGCCTGCGGAGACATTCTGCCGGACTGCCTTCCCACAAGCATCCGTCAGCAGTATGGTCTTTGCCACGCCCGTTATGCCTATGAAAATATCCACAATCCACTAAACGACAAAGCTCTGCACGATGCCAGACAGCGGCTTATATTTGAAGAATTCTTTGTATTCTCGGCCGGGCTTACTCTTTTGAGGTCTCAAAGGACAGAGGATCAGGGACGACGCTTTGAAAACATTTCATTGGATGGTTTCATTAACGCCCTGCCCTTCGTCCCCACAGGGGCTCAGCGACGCGCTATGGATGATGCCGCGGCAGATATGGGATCGGGAAAGGTAATGAGCCGGCTTGTGCAGGGCGATGTAGGCAGCGGCAAAACCGTGGTGGCAGCGGCAGCGGCTTTTATCGCTATCCAAAACGGCTGTCAGGCTGCTTTGATGGCTCCCACCGAAATACTGGCCGAACAGCATTACCGCACCCTCAGCGAGCTTCTGGAGCCTTTGGGCATAAAAACCGTTTTGCTCACAGGCAGCATGAAGGCCGCAGCAAAAAGAAACGCCCTTGAGCTGATCGCTCTGGGTATGGCAGATCTGGTTGTAGGTACTCATGCGCTTATCTCCGATTCAGTGCAGTTTAAGGAGCTGGCTCTCGTCATTGCGGATGAACAGCACCGTTTCGGTGTTGCTCAAAGGGCAGCGCTGTCTGCCAAAGGAAGTCAGCCCCATGTGCTGGTCATGTCCGCAACTCCCATTCCCAGAACCCTCGCGCTTATGATGTATGGAGATCTGGATGTTTCCATCATTGACGAACGTCCGCCCGGAAGACAGGAGATAGATACCTTCCTTGTTAATGAATCCATGCGTCAGCGAATAAACGCATTTATAAGAAAGCAGATAACAGAAGGACATCAGGTATACATCGTCTGCCCTATGGTGGAAGAAGGCGAAGACGAAAATATCAAAGCCGCCGAAGCCTATGCCCGGCAGCTTTCGGAAGGTCCGCTCAGCGGACTTAAAATAGGTCTTGTCCACGGCAAAATGAAAGGCAGTGACAAAGACATCGTTATGCGCAGTTTTTCAGCAGGAGAACTTGACGTGCTTGTCTCCACCACCGTTATAGAGGTCGGCGTGGATGTCCCCAACGCATCGCTTATCGTAATAGAAAACGCTGAGCGTTTTGGTCTTTCCCAACTGCATCAGCTGAGAGGACGCGTTGGTCGAGGCAGTCACAAATCCTACTGCGTAATGTTTTCGTCAGCTGAAAAGGCAGAAACTCTGGCAAGGCTCAAGGTCCTCTGTTCCACCAACGACGGATTCAGGATATCCGAGGAAGACCTTAAGCTTCGCGGTCCCGGCGACTTTTTCGGCTCACGCCAGCACGGACTTCCGGCTTTCAGAATAGCAGATCTGGCTGAGGATTCCCATGTTCTGTATCAGGCAAGAGAAGCCGCAGACAGATATCTTAAAAGCAACCCCGTTCCCCCAACTCTTATGAGCAGGATACAAAACCTTTTTAATGAAAACGGAAACATCTTCAACTAAAGGAGTTTGAGTGTATTATGTTAACTAAAGAAGAAGTAAACGCTTTACATGACGCAGGTTGGAACTGCGCCCAGTCCGTCCTTGCCTCCGTATGTGAGGATTATGGTCTCGACAGTCAGACAGCCTATCGTCTTGCTGCTTTCTTCGGAGGCGGCATGAGACGGGGCGAAATGTGCGGAGCCGTTACCGGTGCATTGATGGCTCTTGGTCTTAAATACGGCGACGAAAATAACCGTCAGAGACTGGATTCACTGAAATTTCTCAATACTTTCCAAAACGAATTCGGCAGCTGCATTTGCCGTGAATTGCTTCCCGATGAAGGCAGGAAAAAGGAACTGTGTCCTGTCCTCATCCAGTACGCTGCGGAATATCTTGTAAAAGAAGGTAATGAAGAATGAGACCTGTTATTTTTGTTGTAATGGACGGCGTTGGTTATGGCGACGGCGGTCCCGGTGACGCTGTGTCGCTGGCAAAAACCCCCAACCTGGACAAGCTTCTGGCTTCATGCCCCAATGTAAGGCTCAAAGCACATGGAACCGCAGTCGGTCTGCCTTCAGACGACGATATGGGTAACAGCGAGGTCGGACATAACGCTCTCGGCTGCGGTCAGATCTACGCTCAGGGAGCAAAGCTCGTGGATGAAAGCATACGTTCCGGAGCGCTCTTCGGTTCCAATTCCTGGAGCGAGGTCGTCAATGGCTGCAAGGGCGGTACCCTGCATTTCATTGGTCTGCTGTCTGACGGCAATGTACATTCCAACATCAGCCATCTTTTTGAGCTTATAAAAGGCGCAAAGAAAGACGGTGTAACCAGCGTTCGGGTACATATCCTTCTGGACGGCAGAGATGTACCTGCTACGTCAGCTTTAGATTATGTAAACCAACTCGAAACTCTCCTTGCGGAGCTTGGAAGCGACAGCTTCGACTGCCGAATAGCTTCCGGCGGCGGAAGAATGAAAATAACCATGGATCGCTACGAGGCTGACTGGGCCATGGTGGAGCGCGGCTGGAATACTCATGTGCGCGGTATTGGACGGGGCTTCGCTTCTGCTTCTGACGCCATTGAGACCTACCGCGCCGAACAGCCCAGCATTATAGATCAGGATCTTCCTCCCTTTGTTATCACCGAAAACAACGAGCCTGTAGGCAAAATACAAAACGGTGACAGCGTTGTGCTTTTCAACTTCAGAGGAGACAGAGCTCTGGAGATATGCCGTGCCTTTGATGAAAAGAATTTTGACAAGTTTGACCGAGGCGATGTCAGTGGGATCACCTTTGCCGGTATTCTTGAATACGACAGTGACCTCAAAATACCCAGCCGCTATATCCTTCCTCCCCCGGATATTCAGAACACCCTGTCTGAGCTGCTGGTAAGCCATGGGATATCTCAGTACGCTGTATCAGAGACTCAGAAATACGGTCACGTTACATATTTCTGGAACGGCAACCGCAGCGGTAAAGTCAGTGAAGAGCTTGAGACTTTTGAAGAAATAGCTTCCGACAACATTTCTTTTGACCGGGTTCCAAAAATGAAGAGCAAAGAAATAACAGACAAACTGATATCCGCCATCGAGAGCGGCAAGTATAACTTCCTTCGCTGCAATTTCCCCAATGGCGACATGGTAGGTCATACAGGCTCTCTGGACGCCACCATCGTCGGTGTGGAAGCCGTGGATGAATCCCTTGGACGCATTCTGGAAGCAGCTGAAAAGGTCGGGGCAATGGTCATCGTAACTGCTGACCACGGCAATGCAGACAAAATGCTGGAAAAATCCAAGTCAGGCGACATGACCGTAAGAACAGCTCACAGTCTTAATCCCGTGCCCTTTATTCTGTGGGATCCTCAGCAGAAGCGCTCCTTGAAGGACGGCTCTTTTGGTCTTGCCAACTGTGCCGCGACCGTAGCAGAACTGTTTGGTATTACTCCTCCCGACTGTTGGGAAGAGAGTATGCTGGGATAAGTTAACATAACAACCCATGTGCATATATCGTCACATGGGTTGTTGTTATTTTCGAAACATTTTGCTCTAATTCTCGTCAGTATTTATATAAAGCTATGGAGAGATGATTATGAAGCTCAGCAAAGCCCTGGCATGTGTTTTTGTATTGATACTGTTTGCCGCCTGCTCAAAATCGGGGATAACTACCGAGACAAAGGAAACACCCGCTCCCGTTAGTGATTATGTAAACTTAAATGAGCAAAACTCCCAAGAATTCTCTGCTCCCACAGTTGCCAGTCCTTCAGGTCAATCATATGTATCCCATTCATGTCTGTATATGACTCCGCTCAGTTCCACTTTTTCGGGAAATGACAACGGTCTGCGGTTAACTATTTTTGACGATAACGGCTACATGCTTGACCACAGACAAACCACAGTTACCGATCTTGGGGAGTTTAGCCCTGATTGGATCGCCTTTCCTTACACTTCCGAGCAATGGAGCGAAATGTTTTTCGGAGTTAACAGTTTCATTTATGAAGAAGACTGGTTATACCGCCCACTTAGCACCGACTTGTGGCTCGTTGATGCTGATCCGCTGTTTTTATTGGTCAGGTTTGGCGGAGGGCTTGACGACCGATTTATATGGAGCATTTATTCTCTTGTCCCCGAAGATGAGTTGGGATATGCCCAATGGATCTTTGAGCCTCATCTAAATTCGGCATCTCCTGCTTTCCGATTTGAATTTGACTTTGATTTTAAAGAGATATCGGCCGCCTGCATGGACGGCAAGCTGTCGGATGGTACTGCGCAGGAAGACCACTCTATCGTCCTGAAAGAAAGCAATGTGCTGTACTGGTCTCCGCTCAGCGGCGATGATACAAGCCCCATTTTGACAGATTCTGAAATAAGTCTGATAATCAGCTTTGAAGACAAAAGTCCTGTTCACGGAACCATATACATTACCGATGAAGGTTCAGGCAAATATGCTTTCACCGCACGTCCTGTACTGGGCGATATAGTTATATCACAAAACAAAGAACAGGGCGGCGCATTACTATTACTAAAATAAAATGCTGTCATTTCAAACGTCATCGGTCAGTTTTCTGACCTGAGCGAGGGAGAGTTCCCATTCCAAGATGGGGATTTCTCCCTCGCTTACGCTCGGTTCGAAATGACAGCTTCTTTTATGCTGTTTGCTTATGTTTAATATTTCTTGGCCCATGTGGAAATGAGCAGCACAGGCAGTACCCATGCCAGAGTATACAGCAGAACATAACCTGCAACTGTGGGTGTAGATGCTCCCATAAATGTCAGATAGAACATCAGAAGCAGACCTATCGCTCCACCGAGAAGACTCAGCACAGTGTTTATTATTGCGGTCTTTTTCAGGTTTCTGCCGCCTACAACAGCGTCGCCAAAAGCGGGCAGCCCTTCGCGGGTCACAACAGCAGCCTTGTCTCCGGGTCTGATCGTATCCGCTTCACTCAGATCAACGCGCTGCTCCACAGTTGGGAACTCAATATTATCACAATTTACCTTGAAGCTGCGGCGCACCATACTTGGTGTTATGTTGAAATCTCTCACCGCCATTATGATATCCAGACGCTTCGTTCTGAGCATTGAGGCCAGCGTATAAGCAATTGACTTTGCGGGTCGGTAAACGACCGAAAACAGTCCTGCCATCTCACCGTTGATAGCAACGTAAACGCCGGTGCGCAGCTTGCTTCCCTGAGCGATCTTTATTCCCATGAGAGTCATAAAATTGGAAGATCCCACAAGAACAAGATCACCGTTTATCTCGGCGCCAAGACCGCCGCCTTCATAGGTCTGGAAGGTATCGATATACGGCATGGAAGCTTTTTCGTTTTCCAGAGTTGCTTTAAATACCTCAGAAAGGCATGAACCGGAAGCAACGATCAACGCCGTGGTATAACCAACAACGCGCTCAACTTCAAAGCTTCCGAATATTTTAAGACCTTCTATCTTGAGCGTATTATTGGGGAACAGGTCATTATCGGTAACGATTATAGAGCCTTTTCCACTGAGTGCCACCGCGCCAAACCATCCGCCTACAGCAGCCCCAAGAGACGCAAGACGTTTGGCCAGCATGGAATATGGCAACGCAAAGCAAAGCGCTCCGCCCAAAGGCAGACCTGCGCACATACATGCCGCAAAGCAGCGCAGGAAATCGGCTTCTTTAAAATAGAAGCACAAAAAGCTCAGCGCAGCTGAAGCCACCACCATTATGGGGATATAGTATGTCATGGCTCTGGAACAGCAGTCCTCAGATTCGGTCATTGCAACAAAGCCCTCTGTATCTCCCTTTGTTTTAAAAAAGGCGACTCCATCTTCATAGCCGTCATCCTGACGTACTATAATATATGGCTGTTCTTTGTTCATGGCAGTTCGCATACTGCGGCGTATGGCGCTTTGACCGAAATATCTGCCCCACTGGGCAAGGAATACGCCAACGGTAGTCACCGCGCAATAAGGCATTCCCACAGCAGGATCGGAAACTATCGCTTCAACAATGGCTACAATAACCGCCAGAGTCACTCCGGTATCAATTCCCGGTTTTAGCTTTACGGCTGAAGTGATGCCCTCAACCGGGACTTCAAAACAAAGCAGCATAACTGCCAGGTTCAAAGCAACCAATATCCATTTCAGCAAGCTGTTGCTCAGACCAAATAAAAGATCCGGTGCAAAAGCGCTGCTCAAAGTTATGTAAACTGCCGGCAAACAAAGGATAAATGCCGGAAACAGCCTTGGCCAGATAAACTTGACGGCTCTTGAGTATTTTTTAAGCGCGTCAGCAAGAGGCATACTGTCTTCACGGGCAACAGCGTCCCCGGATTTTTGATTCCACTTGTTTCTTGCCTTGGCAGCCCGTTTTGACTCCTCACCAACGTTTTGTTCAAGACCTCCGTCAGGTATTGGTTCTACCGACTCACCTTCCCAAGTCCAAACCTTTTTCTCTTCCTCGGAAGGCAGAGGTTCAAAGGGGTCGGAAGTGATATCTCCTTCGTTTTCGTCCAGAGTCATCTCCATTGAAAGTATCTCTGAAAGGTCAGGGATACTTTCTTCTTCCTCTTCAGGAATGTCTGTCACCGGTGCATAGAAACCATCGTCAATATCCACCACTGGCTGAACGATATGCAGCTGCACAGGCTCAAACTCAGGCTCCTCATCAGATTCCGTTTCTGGGTCCGGAGCTGTTTCCGACTCAGGTTCTTCGTCAATTATCTTAACAGCTTCATCATCGTTCTGAACCTCTTCCGGTTCGGGATCAAAACCATAATTGGATGCTGTCCACCCTGACGGCTCATAGCTCTCTTCTTCAGGTGGTGAGTAGGATGAAAACTCAGCAAGTATATCCTCTAAATTGAAACCCGTTTCCTGAGTCTCAAGTTCATTGTTAAGTTCGTTGCTCATAAGCTTATCCACCTTTGCATTATGTCAACCAATTCTCTGTCTTACAGCTTCGTAAAGAAGTATTGCAGCTGCTGCGGACGCATTAAGGGATGAGATTTTTCCCTTCATGGGGATACTGACCTTGAAGTCACAGTTCTCTTCCACGAGGCGGCTCATACCGTCTCCCTCTGAGCCAATAACGATAGCAGCAGCATCTTTAAGATCCGCTTTATACAGGGGCGTATCTCCCTCAGCAGTAGCTCCAAACACCCACACGCCATTCTTTTTAAGTGTATCCAATGTGGTCGTTATGTTGGACACCTTTGCTATGGGCATATGCTCCAGCGCACCGGCAGAGGCTTTAGCTACAACTGCGGTAAGTCCGGCACTGCGGCGCTTGGGGATTATGACACCGTGAGCGCCAGCACATTCAGCGGTACGAATGATAGCACCCAGATTGTGCGGATCGCTAAGCTCGTCGCATACCACAATAAGAGGTTTTTCACCTTTATCCGCGGCACTTTGAAGTATCTCGTCAACGGTAACGTATTCATGGGCAGCTACCACAGCCACAACGCCCTGATGAGCTTTGGTGCGGCTCATAGCGTCCAGCTTGCGTCTGTCTGCCTCAACCACCGCAGCTCCCACTTCTTTTGCCCTGGATGCTATAAATGACAGATTCTTATCCGTCTCACCCTTGGCAATATATACTTTATCTATCACTCGTCCGGCACGCAAAGCCTCGATTATGGCGTTGCGTCCTTCAATTATATCGTCATCAAAAGCTTCGATAGGCTTAGCGGTTCCTTCTCCGCCTCTTCCTTCGCGATATGCGGCAGGTCGTCTTTTTTTATCCATCATTTTATCTCCAAAATTTGATTTGAATATATTATGTCAATTTATTATATCATAGCCCCGGCTTACAGAGCAAGTGCAATATATGAAAATAAAGTCGAAACTAAAAATTTACAGGATACAAATAGCTCATTAACTACCCTGTGCGGCGCATAATATATGATAACTGCAAACTTAAGCTGGAGACTATCACATGGAAAAGAAGAAAAAAACTCCCGAAAACAAAGATAAAATGAAAACGCTGCTGCCTTTTCTGGCCGCGGCGCTGCTAATAACCATATTATTCAATGTCCTCATCAACGCTTATACTTCATCGATGCGGGAAGAGATCAGCTACAATGAATTTATCGAGATGGCTGAAAACGGCAAATTGGAATACGTCGAGATCCAGACTGACAGACTGATGATAAAACCCCGCTCCACAGATACTGAACAGTCCAGGATCATATATTTCACCGGACTTGTGGATGACCCGGAGCTGACATCCGTTCTGCTGGATAACAATGTTGAATTCTATCGTGCCACCACAGAGCAGATGTCTCCGCTTGCAGCGTTTCTCATGTCTTACATCCTTCCCATTGCGGTGATGTATCTGATCTTCTCCCTTTTGATGAAAAGTGCGTCAAAGAAAATGGGCGGCACCATGTCCTTCGGTCAAAGCCGCGCAAAAGTGTATGTTGAAAAACAGACCGGCATCACATTTGCTGATGTAGCCGGTCAGGACGAGGCTAAGGAAAGCTTGCAGGAGATAATTGACTTTCTCCACAATCCTCAGAAATACGCCCAGATAGGCGCAAAACTGCCTAAAGGCGCTTTACTCGTGGGTTCTCCGGGTACAGGCAAGACCCTGCTGGCAAAAGCTGTGGCAGGCGAGGCAAACGTGCCGTTTTTCTTCATTTCAGGATCCGACTTTGTGGAAATGTTCGTGGGCGTAGGCGCGTCAAGAGTCCGCGATCTGTTTCAGCAGGCCAGCAAACAGGCTCCGTGCATTATATTTATCGACGAAATAGATGCCATCGGCAAGAGCCGTGACGCAAAATACGGCAGCAATGACGAGCGTGAACAGACTCTCAACCAGCTGCTGGCCGAAATTGACGGTTTTGACTCTTCAAAGGGTGTTGTTATACTGGCTGCCACAAACCGCCCCGAAACGCTGGATAAAGCTCTGCTGAGAGCAGGAAGATTTGACCGCCGTATAACGGTGGATCGCCCCAACTTCTCCGGCAGGCTGAAAACGCTGCAAGTTCATACCCGAAATATCCGCCTTTCCGAAGATGTTGATTTGGAAAAAATAGCGCAGGCTACCGCAGGCGCGGTGGGCGCTGATCTGGCTAACCTTGTGAACGAAGCTGCTCTGCGGGCTGTTCGTTTGGGCAGAAACGCTGTAAATCAGGAGGATCTGATGACCTCCTTTGAGATGGTCATTGCCGGCAGTGAAAAGAAAGGCACGGTCTTGACCGAGACTGAAAAGCGGCTTGTATCATATCATGAGGTTGGTCACGCTTTAGTGGCGGCACTTCAAAAGCATTCAAAGCCCGTGGCAAAGATAACCATCGTTCCTCACACCTCCGGCGCTCTGGGTTATACCATGCAGATGCCGGAAGAAGAACGTTTCCTTGCGTCGAAAGAAGAATTGCTGACGGAGCTGACCACACTGCTGGCAGGCAGAGCTGCGGAGCAGCTGGTTTTCGGCACACAGACCACCGGAGCATCTAATGATATTCAAAAGGCTACAGAACTTGGTCGCCGCATGATAACTCAGTATGGTATGTCCGAGCGGTTTGGGTTGATGGCTCTCAGCGAAGAAGGAAACCGATTCCTTGACGGCAACGCCATGATGAACTGCGCCGATGCCACCGCCGCTGCGGCGGATAGCGAGCTGGTGAAGCTGCTGGACAGCTGCTACAACAAGGCTCTGGAGCTGCTGCGCCGCAACCGTGGTCTGCTGGATGAAATCGCCCTGTTCCTGCTGCAAAAGGA
>CAZIPP010000024.1:13679-15652 GCA_964541215.1 uncultured Oscillospiraceae bacterium | reverse complement strand
AAAAGGACGCAAAGCGCATCAACGCTTTGCGTCCTTAGTTTATACAAGATATGGTTCTGCCAAAGCAGAAAAACTCGTTGGCACGCCACAGCCTTCGGCTTCGATAAGCTTGGCAGGTATGCCCTTTTCAATTGCTCCATTCACCAGCCGCGACGCATATTCGCAGCTGACTTCATCTCCCTTGCAGCAGAAAACCGTCAGTTCTGAGCCGGAAGAAAGAAGTACTTTATAAATGCTTTCCGCATGAGTATCCATCACAGGTATGTAAGGCGAAACAAAAATTACCTTTTCGCACTCAAGCATACCACCGTTGAGAGCTCGCAGTATCACGTTGCAGCCTGTGGAATATCCCACCAGAGCACGTTCATCATAGTCGTGCCAGCCGATATTTCCGCAGATAGCTTCCAGCTGATATGGGGCAGCGCTGTTGTCTTCCCAGCGGTATTTGCCCACGCTGTCCAGTTCCTTGCTTTGGATATATTCGGTCTGCCAATCCAGCTCTTCGGCAAACTGCCAAACTTTTTTGGAATCCTCAATATTCTGACCGTTGCCGTGAAGGGCTATCATTATTCTGTTTGCCCTGACTCTGTCCCATGTGCAGAAGGTTTTCGCTTTCTGCCTTGCTTCGGTATACAGGCGGTCAGACCTCTGGCGGCATTGCTTATATACCTCGGTTTTCCAGATGGGCTGAAGGACCTCATCGTCGAAAAATTCCGGTCTGAACCACAGCTCTTTGTCGATAACGGCTTCATACATTATCTCAAGGGCTTCATCTATTGATCCGCACCGGACTGCCAAACTGCATCTAAGTCCATAGATCTGCGCACAATATGGCTCGTCACAGTTTCCAAAATTATATTTCAGATATGAATAAGCTTCCGCAGCTCCCTGATCCACAAGATATTGGAGGGCTGTATTCAACACTTCTGACTGTGTCATTTCAATTTCCTTCTCTTGCTCATTCCGGTCTCCATGGCCGAATGTTTTCATCGTACTCTATGATCTTGTATCCGCAGGCATTGATCATCATAGTCTCGTTATAGGGGTATATAGCCTTTTTATCATACATGGAACCGCCAATATGACGGTGACCGTAAAAATGCACCTTGGGTTTATAGGTGTCTAACAGCCAACGATAGGATTCAAATCCCTTATGGAACTGATCGTCGCCGTCTCCCAATCCAACAGCCGGTGCATGAGTAACAAGGATATCAAACCCTTTGCTGAAATGCAGAGGCAGCTTCATTTTATTCACCTTGTGCCACATCTGCTTTTCACTGTATTCATGCATTGCTTTTCTGGGGCTCAGACACCCACCGAAGCCAAGTATACGGATACCCTTATACTCAACCAGCTTTCCATCTATACACACGCAGCCGTATGGGGGGGATTTTTCGTATCCCTTGTCGTGGTTGCCATGGACATAGTAAAGCGGTGCAGGTATCATGGTGACCAGAAAAGAAAGGTATTTCGCGTTCAGGTCACCACAGGAGATTATAAGTTCAATGTCTTTAAACCGCTCCGGATCGAAATGGTCCCAGATATATTTGCTTTCTATATCAGAAACAACAAGTATTTTCACAGGCTACAACTCCGATAATTTTCTACCTGAGTTTTGGACGGTTTTACCATCGGTGAAATGCCGACTTTCGTTGGCGATCTCAATGCCAAAATCAGATGTGTCATCTTTGCTTACACGATACTTCTGTATATTGTACATCACTCGACGACATTTTGCAAGAAGTAACAGCTTTCGCACTTCCGAATATATTGTAATACACGATACTCTCGTGTATTAAAACTTATTCGGAGGTATAACCATGATATGTTCTTCCAATGCTTCCCAGTTCATAAACAGCATTCTGAGTGACAACAGCGCCGGATGCAGAAGAAGCAATTGCGTTGGCGGCGTCAACTCCAACGGTTGCAGCAGATGCGGCTGTAATAGCTGCGGCTGTAACAGCTGCGGTTGT
>CAZIPP010000024.1:0-13579 GCA_964541215.1 uncultured Oscillospiraceae bacterium | reverse complement strand
TGTAACAGCTGCGGTTGTTTGGGCGGCGTAAGCAGCAACGGCTGCAGCAACTGCAGCAACAACAGTTGTGGGTGCGACAGCAGCTGTGACTGCGACGATGACAGGTGCGGCTGCAGTAATGTGATCTCAAATCATCTGCTTTTCCAGATCCTTCAGGAGCTTCAGGCCATCAAAGAGATCCTTTGTGACCAGAACGACTAACGTTAAAACCGCCGTGGGAATTCTCCCACGGCGGTAATATTATTCAGATTTTTAGCCTTCAAGCTGCTCCATTATCTCTGTCCATCGCTGCATGAGCTGTTCTGCTTCGTTTTGAAGCTCCTGCTGTCTGGCATAAAGCTCGGTGAGCTTAACATAGTCGCTGGCAGCGTCTTCTATCTGAGTTTCCAGCTCTGCAATTGCCTGCTCATTTTTCTCTATCTCACGCTCTGTTTTGGCAAGATCTTTTTCCAGCTGGCGGGTATTGGTCTTTACAGGCTTATGCTCTTCTTTTTTCTTTTTTTCCTTTGGCTCCGATGCAGCAGCGGCAGCGGCTATCTGCGCCATGCGCTCCTTATATTCCCTGAACTTTTCATAGCCGCCGATGTAGTCGGTTATCTGCCTGTTTTCCAGCTCCCACATACGGTTGGCAAACCGCTTGACAAAATAGCGGTCGTGGGAAATAAGCAGCAGCGCGCCTTCAAAATCCTCAAGAGCTTCTTCGATCCATTCGCGGGATGCTATATCCAGATGGTTGGTAGGTTCGTCAAGGATAAGGAAGTTTATCTTCTGATTCATCAGCATACAAAGCCGCAGACGGCTCTGCTCACCGCCGGAAAGCTGGGACACGAGTTTGAACACATCTTCGCCCTGAAATTTGAAGGAACCAAGCCTGTCACGAGCAGCCTGAACTGTCAGGTCACATTCGTATACCATGGTATCCACCAGACTTCGATTGGGGTTTTCAAACTTGACTATCTGGGGCAAATACCCGATACGCACCTGCGGTCCGAATTTGACGACACCGCTATCGGAAACCTCCTCTTCCATTATTATCTTTGCAAGAGTGGATTTTCCCGTACCGTTATCACCAACAAGGGCAATACGGTCGTCGCCTTCTACAAGAAGGTTCAGTCCCGAAAACAGTGTCCGACCTTCGAAGCTTTTTGAAAGCTCCTTGATGACCATGACTTCGTCACCGGTAAAGTCCCGTTCACCGAAACGGGCTTTCATCTTCTTTTCCTTGTCGGGGCGTTCAGTTTTTGCTGTACGTTCAATGCGCTTATCAATGGCAAAAGCCTTCTTCATAAGCATCTGGTTGCCGGTACCCCACTGCTTCAAGCGAGTGGAGGCTTCGGTAAGGCGCTTGATCTCAGCCTGTTCCTTCTCGTACTGGCGCTGCTGATCTTCAAGGCGCTGACGTTTCTGGACAACGTAAGAGCTGTAGTTGCCATTATAGATATCTGCCTTGCCGTTTACGATCTCGATGATGCGTCCCACCACACGGTCAAGGAAATATCGGTCGTGGGAGATGGTAAGGACAGTACCCTTAAACTTTTCAAGATAGTCCTCCAGCCATTCAACAGCATGGATATCCAAGTGGTTGGTAGGTTCGTCAAGCAGGAGGATATCGGTCTTTTCAAGAATGAGCCTTGCCAGGTTCACCCGTGTTTTTTCACCACCGGACAGCAGTTCAAACTGCTGCTGCCGCATGGCGGGCGAAATTCCAAGACCATTGCAGACCTTGCCAAGCTCCATATCAGTCTCATAACCGCCCCAAAGCTCGTATTTTACGCACAGGTCGCTGTACCTGTCCAGCGTATCACGGTCAGTGTAAAGCTCCATGACCTTTTCCAGCGATTCCATTTCTTTTTTTATGGAATCCAAACGCGCAAAGGCGGTCTTGAGAACCATTTCAACGGTATAACCCGCCGGATATCGTGGTATCTGGGATATAAGCCCAAGCTTTTTACCACCGGCTATGACTATATCGCCTTCGTCCTCTGTCAGCTCACCAGTGAGCAGACGAAACAGGGTGGTCTTCCCTGCTCCGTTTTTGCCGAGAATGCCCACCCGTTCGCCGGAGTTGACCTCAAAGGTCAACCCGTCAAGGATATTCTTGTTTACTTCATAGGCTTTGACAAGCCTGTGTACTGATACGTCAATCATTTGTTAATTACTGGGGACTAATTGAATAGTTAGGTGCTTCCTTGGTGATATAGATATCATGGGGATGGCTTTCCTTCAAACCAGCGCTGGTAATGCGGACGAAACGTCCTCTTGCCTGAAGGTCGGGAATATTTGGAGTACCGCAGTAACCCATACCGGAACGAAGACCGCCCATAAGCTGATATACTGTATCAGACAATGCACCTTTGAAGGGAACTCGACCTTCAACACCTTCGGGAACCAGTTTGCCGTTGCCTTCCTGGAAGTATCTGTCTCGGCTGCCCTTGTTCATTGCGGCAAGGCTGCCCATACCACGGTAGACCTTGAAGGAACGACCCTGATAGATCTCAGTATCGCCGGGGCTTTCTTCACAGCCTGCAAGCAGGCTGCCAAGCATAACGGTGTTGGCGCCGGCTGCAATGGCCTTTACGATATCGCCGGAGTATTTGATACCGCCATCGGCAATGATGGGTACGTTGTATTTCTTGGCTGCGCAGGCAGCATCATAAACAGCGGTGATCTGGGGTACACCTATGCCGGAAACAACACGGGTGGTACAAATGGAGCCGGGACCGATGCCGACCTTAACACAGTTCGCGCCGGCTTCGATAAGAGCAACAGTGCCTTCACCGGTAGCTACGTTGCCGGCGATGATCTGAGCATGGGGGAAGGTTGCCCTGATCTTCTTTACACATTCGATGATGTTTTTGGAGTGACCATGGGCGGAGTCCAGAGCCAGTACGTCAACATTGGCAGACAGCAGACCTTCAGCACGCTCAAGAACGTCCGCAGTTGCACCGATAGCTGCACCGCAGATAAGACGTCCGCCGGAGTCTCTGGCAGAATTGGGATACATAACTGCCTTTTCTATGTCTTTGATGGTGATAAGACCTTTGAGTCTGAACTCATCATCCACGATAGGCAGTTTTTCGATTTTATGATGGCGAAGGATCTCTCTGGCTTCCTCAAGAGTGGTGCCTTCTTTGGCGGTAACAAGACCTTCTCTGGTCATGACCTCGTAGATGGGACGGCTGTAGTCCTCTTCGAACTTCATGTCGCGGTTGGTTATGATGCCGATAAGCTTTCCGTTTTCGCAAATGGGTACGCCGGAGATGCGGTATTTGCCCATCAGCTCATCAGCATCCTGCAGGGTATTGTCAGCTGCCAGATAGAAAGGATTGGTGATAACGCCGTTTTCGGAGCGTTTGACCATATCCACCTGCTCTATCTGCTGGTCGATAGTCATATTTTTATGAATGATACCAAGACCGCCTTCACGGGCAATGGCAATAGCCATGCGATATTCGGTAACGGTATCCATTGCGGAGCTAAGAAGCGGGATGTTGAGCTTGATAGCTTCAGTAAGCTGAGTTGAAAGATCGATCTGTGTAGGCACAACTTCACTTGCTCCGGGAAGCAGGAGCACGTCATCAAAAGTCAGGCCTTCTTTTACAAATTTTTCGGCAGCGTTATCATTTACCATACGACCCAAATCTCCTTACAAAATATAAATATATTAACAAATATGATAATACATAAACTCGGATATTGTCAAATAGAAAAACAGGGTATATTACAGCTGTTTTTTGTTCATATGTCCTTATGCTTTCCGAAAGAAAAAAACATCGAAGCAAGCGGTCCCGTTATCATGGCAGCCTCTGACATGGATACCGCTGTCGGTATCTGCCCTGTAAAGGCTTATCCTGTCTCCCAGCATGGATTCTTTCAGGAATCCCACCTGAAAATCACAGACCTCAAAATCATTACCCAAAACTGCCTGAGCCGCACTGAGATATCGGGAATTATTCATATGTCCGTTACCGTCTATATCCGACTGAGATACAGTATAACTGCCCACTTTTGCCAGTTCTTTAGGCACTTTGAGCTTCGAAAGCTGAGTATCCCTTGGTTCTTCACATTCCGGCAGAACGAACCCGGGCAGGTTATCAGGTCTTAGCATTTTGCGGGTGGCGATATCAGAAATTATCCAGGCCTGTACCACTTCCCCAATCTTTTCTCCATTGAGCAACAGGTCGAAATCACGGTAAGCCAGAACACCATTGAAACCTCTGTGGCATGTTCTGCAGGTCAGTTCGCCGGGACCTGTTATAGGTTTGCTCAGTTTGACAGCGCACCGTGCCAGCATCCAGAAAGCATTGAACCTTTTTGCGATCTCTTCAAATGTCAGCTCCCATCGGGAAGTATCGCCGTTGGCAGCGGCTTCCAAAATGCTCATTATCTGCTGGGCTGAAAGGGTTGTTTCATCAATGTTAAGTGTCAATTCGTAATAGCTTTTCATTCGATTGCATTTCCTTTGCTTCTTGCGTAATAAAATATGTATTGCTGGGCAATTCCACCATATTGCCCAAAAACTGCCGGATCAAAGTCGGCAGGAAAATTCTCTTTCAGCGCTCTTTTCATCCACACATCTATGGGAAACGCATCTCTTTTGCCGAGTCCGAACAGCATCACACAATTTGCCACTTTATTACCAACACCGGGCAGTTTTTTCAATTCAGCCAAAGCATCGTCGGTAGACAGCTGAGATATCTTCTCCAAATCAAGTCTGCCTTCCGCAACCTCTTTGGCAGCCGCAATAACATATGGCGCCCTATATCCGCTTTTCAGCGGTGCCAGATCCTCAGCGGTAAGCGCTGCCACCGTTTCCGGTTTGGGAAAATCATATATAACACCGTTTTCAAAC
The DNA here is from genome assembly GCA_964541215.1 of uncultured Oscillospiraceae bacterium. Taxonomy (GTDB): domain Bacteria; phylum Bacillota; class Clostridia; order Oscillospirales; family Oscillospiraceae; genus SIG469. The sequence goes on along the minus strand of CAZIPP010000024.1, from coordinate 8,727 downwards.
GGGACAGGCTCTCCAAACAGAAGGCAGAACTTTTCAATAATGTTTGTTATCCTTGTAATATTATTGCACTGGGAAAATATAAAAGAGCAAAGCGCTTCCCACTTGTTCTGCTTCAATATCCTTATGCCTGTTCCAAAATCCGAAGCTTTCTGCATATATTCGCAGTTGGCAACGATCTTACGGATATCAGAGTACTGCACATCGAGGTCAAAGTATTCCCGCCAATGAGCTTCATCAGCAATTCCTTTGCCAGAGATCGTTATTATCTTTTCTTTTTTTGAAACTCTTGCTCCGTGACCGTTTGCCGCGCCGATGTATGATCCGTCTTCATCCCTTGTCCATCGGAAGCACTGACCGCAATTGAATATCTTGTCAAGGTCAAAATCATCGTCTGTCTGAAAGGTCAGAGTATATTGGGTCATTGCGTTTTTCGGTTCAAAAGCTTCGGTCAGCTGATGGACTTGTGCCATTTTATCTGTTCCTCTTTATTCCTTTGTGGATTTCTGATACAATATAACAAAATAATAAAATAATTATACCAATTCCGGAGGCACCTTTCAATATGGAGGAAAAAATTTACACAATACCTATCAACGAAGCTTTTGACAAAAAAGACGGATGTCCTCTTTGCTCGTTGGCATCCGATCTTGAAAAAAGCAGCCTTGAGTATATCATGGGCGCTGCAATGATGGAGCCGGATGTGCGGATCGAAACTAACCGTCTTGGCTTCTGCCGCGCTCATTACGATAAGATGACCGCCATGAAAAACAGATTGAGTCTTGCGCTCATGCTGGAAAGCAGACTTCCTGCTGTTCGTGAACGTGTAGTCCCTTCCGAAATAAAAACCGGTAAACTTTCAAAATTCAAAAAAAATGATACCGACGATTCCGGACTTCGGGTTCAGGCTGCCGCATCCAGCTGCTATGTTTGCTCAAGAGCAGCCACGTTTGAAAAGCAATATATCTCAAACCTTATCTACATGTATAAAAAAGACGAAGCTTTTCGTGAAAAGCTCCGTCTTCAGGAGTATTTTTGCCTTTCTCATTTCGGAAAGCTTCTTCAGGCAGGCAAAGAAGAGCTTAATGAAGCTCTTTATGCCCAGCTGTCCGGTGATCTTCACAAGCTTCAGGACGCTTATTTTGATCGTATCACAGACGCTGTGACCGCCTTTTGCAGAAGCTTCGATCACCAAAACGCCGGCAAGGCGCTGACCGAAGAGCAGATATCTGCAGTCTCTGACGCAATAGATTTCCTTGCAGGCAAATGATCACTGCAGGCTTTCATTTTTCTTCAGCTGCAGCTGGAGTTTATCTGCTATCAGTGCAATGAACTCTGAATTGGTAGGCTTGCCCTTTGTATTGGATACCGTATATCCAAAGAAACGCTGGAGAGTTTCCAGATCCCCTCTGTCCCAAGCCACCTCTATCGCATGACGAATCGCTCTTTCGACCCTTGAAGGCGTTGTGGAAAAGGTCTTTGCCACCTGGGGATACAGTATTTTGGTAACTGCGTTTATAACTTCCCGGTCTTCAACAGCTATCATTATTGCTTCACGCAGATACTGATAACCCTTGATATGGGCAGGCACACCTATTTCATGGATTATCTCTGTGACCATGGTTTCAATATTAACATTATTGCTTACCGTCTTAGCATTCTTTTTCATATCCCGAATGGCAATAAGCTTTTCCATGACCGTTTCCGGGCTGCAGGGTTTGACAAGATAAAACCTTGCTCCAAGTTCAGCCGCCTGAGAAACAATATACTCATTTTTGAAGTTTGAAACAATGACAGCCACAGGCTTATCATTCATCTCATTGATTGCACGAAGTATCCCAATACCATCTGTTTTTGGCAGGATCATTTCCATGACAACGATGTCCGGCTTTAGCTCTTTGATAAGCTCCACAGCCCGCTGACCATTGTCGGTCATCGCTGCCGTCTGGAATCCCTCGCTGTCCTCTATCACCGCATTAAGCTGTCTGCAATATTCCTCGTTGCAATCTGCCAATAATACCTTCTGTACGCTGCTCATTGTTTTTCCTCCTGATTTTTCAATTTATTTTGATTTATGGTCCTGATTGACCAATAGTTCCATCAGACCTTTGCTTCGGTGATAATTTACCATATATTTCCATAATCCGCAATAGAGTAATGGTATTTATTTCCAACTTTCGTCCGACGTTTTGTTTCAAATTTCTGCCTTTTTAGACAATATCTCCGTGTTTCATCATGTTTTCGATATAAACTCCGTATCCTTTGGTTGGATCCCCTACAAGGACATGAGTTACTGCACCTACCAGTTTTCCATTCTGGATGATCGGACTGCCGCTCATTCCCTGGACAATACCGCCTGTTATTTCAAGCAGTTTTTCATCGGTTACTTTTATCACCATGTTACGATCGTCACGGGAATCGTTTTGCTTGATGATCTCAACATCGAAACGCTCTACCTTATCGCCTTCAACATTGGATATTATCTGAGCAGGTCCATTTTTTATCTCGTCTATCTCCGCGGTTTCCAACACTTCTCCATCCCACAGGCTTTTATTATCCAGAATGCCAAAGATACCATAGTCGGTGTTGGCTGTTACCTGGCCGATATCCGTCAAATCATCAAAGCTGCCTGTCAACTGCCCGGGTGCACCTGACTGACCTTTTTTAACAGAAGCTACAGTTGCTCCCATTATTGCCCCATCTTCCAGCGGCAGCAGCCGTCCGGTATCTATATCATTTACTCCGTGACCCAGCGCACCGAACTGTCCTGTTTCGGGGTCAAAAAATGTTACTGTGCCGATACCTGCCATACTGTCTCTTATCCAGAGTCCCAGCTTATATGCGCCGTCTGTCGAAACCGGTGTTACACTGGTCTCGATCTGACGACCATCCCTGTTGACAATGACATCAAGCTCTTGTCCATCACAGGAGTTGACTATTTCCTTCAGTTGGACAACGGTATCGATCTCAGTATCATTGATGTGTGTTATCACATCTCCCTTTTCAAGCTCGGATTTAAGCCCTTCTTCAACGCCTACAACCATTACCCCATCGGAAAACATCTTTACTGCAACGGTCTTTCCCACCGGCACGAGCTGTTTTGCCGAAGCAGTTATGGTCAAAGCGAAAGCGGCAAAAAATGCCGCTGCCAGCCGTTTTGTTTGCATTATTCATTATCATCCCTTCCTAATGACCCAAATTTGATTTTTGCCCGGTCAGATTCAGTATGCCGCTTTTGAAAATCCGCACCACTGACAATGATGCTCTCGGTTTCCTTGGAAATCTGCGGTCGTCTACGTATTTCGAGGTTTTTGAGCATTTTAAGTGCTAAAAAAAGTATGTTATACAGAATTTGGCGTCATTCAACACATTTCGTGTTGTGTTGACAATATAACACAAACCGTGTTCTTTTGTCAACACAGTTTGTGTATTTTATTCGGAGGTATTTATGTCCAGCGCAGTTTTATTTGATTTAGACGGTACTCTTTGGGATTGTGTTGATAATCTCATTCCCTCATGGCAAGAGGTTTTTCAGCTGTATGATCTTGGAACACCCCCTACTGCCGACGATATTTACGGGCTTATGGGAAAAACTGCTCAGCAGTTTGCCGAAGCCATGTTTCCTCAGTTAACTGCGGAACAGGGACTTGAGGTAATCGAGCGTCAGCGTCAGATCGAGCTGCCTTATCTTGCTGAAATGGGCGGCAATTTATATGACGGTGTTGAAGCAGTTCTTTCTGAACTTTCAAAAAAATACACCCTTGCCATTGTCAGCAATTGCGACAGCGGATATATAGAAACTTTTCTGGAGCATTACGGTTTTGAAAATTATTTTTCCGACTGGGAGTTTTCTGGACGCACCGGGCTTCCCAAGGGGCAGAACATCCGTCTGCTTATGGATCGCAACAGCATTGATAAAGCAGTTTATGTTGGAGACACCCTTCTTGATATGGAAGCCGCTCAGGACGCCGGAATACCTTTTATTTTTGCCGAATACGGCTTTGGAAATGCAGATTCCAGCTATTGCATACGATCCATGCGGCAGCTTCCGGAAGTTGTTGATGGACTTTTTGCTGAGATTTGACCTTTTGAGACATATAAGATATAATGCTTTATACTAATTAAACTTCTATCAGGGGGCAAACCTATGTCCAGTCAGCTTTATTCCCCAATGTTTATTGGAAATGTCAAAATTAAAAACAGACTTGTGATGCCTGCGCTCAACCTGTCATACGCAACAGCTGAAGGTCACGTTACCTCCCGTGTTGTGGATTTTTACACCGCCCGTGCCAAAGGCGGTGCCGGTTTGATAATTATTGGCGCTGCCGGAGTTGACCCTGATTACGTCAGTCCTGCCGGTGTTCTCCAATTAAGCTCAGATGATCATGTCCGTGGTATGACCGCCCTCACAGAATCGATCCATACAGCCGGTTCCAAATGTTTTGTTCAGCTGTGGCATCCCGGCGCTTACGCAAGATCTGACGAATATGGCAAAACAGCAGTTGCCCCTTCAGCCGTCACGTCCGGATTCACACGGGAAACTCCCAAGGAGCTGACCATGGCTGAAGTAAAGAAGATAGTCAAACTTTTTGGCAAAGCAGCAGAGCGTGCAAAGCTTGCCGGTTTCGACGGTATTGAGCTTTGCGGAAACTCCGGATACCTTATCTCCCAGTTTCTTTCCGCAAAAACCAACAACCGTGATGATATTTACGGCGGTTATGAAGCATCTGAACGTGTAAGATTCCTCAAGGAGATAATAACGTCAGTACGCAGAAGCGTTGGTCCGGATTATCCCATCACAGTTCGTCTTGCCGGCAACGAATTCGTCACCGGCGGCAATGGTCTCGATGATTGCATCGCGATCGCAAAACAGTTGGAAAAGCTTTCTGTAAGCGCATTGAGCATCACCGGCGGCTGGCATGAGACAAATGTTCCCCAGCTCACCATGGACGTTCCTGCCGGTGCTTTTGTTTATCTTGCCCGAATGGTCAAAAGGAATGTATCTATCCCTGTCGTGGCGTGTAACCGTCTTGATATCAGGACGGCAGAAAAGGTCATCGACGACGGAGATGCCGATTTTGCCGCAATAGGTCGAGGTTTCGTGGCAGAGCCTGAACTTGGCATCAAAGGTATGACAGGGCAGTACGGACTTATCCGTCCCTGTATCGGCTGCAATCAGGGATGCATGGATCACATATTCCGCATGAAGCCTCTGTGCTGCCTGTCCAATCCCGATGCCTATAACGATGCAAAGCCTGCTGCCAAAGCACGCAGCAAACGTATCCTTGTGGTAGGTGCAGGTCCCGCAGGTCTGGAGTTTGCCCGTCTTGCCGCATTGAAGGGGCACAAAGTCACCATAAGAGAAGCCGAGAAAAAAGCCGGTGGTCTGCTGAATCTGGCTTCTGCCACCGCAGGCAGGAAGGATTTTCTTAAACTGGTAGACTGGCTTGTAAATTCCTGCATCGACGCAGGAGTACGCCTTGAGTTTGGTGTGCGGATGGAAGGCAGTGATATCGCCTCTTCCCTTCGTTACGATTTTGACCATGTGGTACTTGCAACAGGCTCTGTGCCTAAAGAGCCTGATTTCCCCATCTCCTCCGAGGCTAACGTTTTCAACGCGCGTCAGGTACTTTCCGGCAATGCCGAAGTCGGTCACCGTGTGCTTATCGTCGGCAGCAACGCCACCGCTGTTGAAACTGCTCTTTATCTTTCCGAGGCCGGCACTATCGACGGTGACACTCTCCGATTCCTTACCGAGCACAACGCTGAATCTCCCGAGCTTCTTCGTCAGATGCTTTTTACCGGCAACAGAAAGATCTCCTTGCTGGTGCGCCACAGTAAGCTTGGACGCGACATTGGACCCAGCACACGTTGGGCTCAGCTTGCCGCGCTCAAACGCCGCGGTGTAGACAGCATTATGATGGACAGCATCGTCTTGCTGGACGAAGGCTGTGCCAAGATAAAGGTCAACGGCGTTATCGAACGCATTGAGTGCGACAGTGTTGTACTCTGTACCGGTTCTGAAAGCTCTATCCCCAAATTTGACGAAGATGCTTATGCCGGACGCGTTACCGTTATCGGCGACGCAGAAAATGTTGGCAAGCTTGACGCCGCACTTCTTTCTGCTCATAAAGCAGCTGTTGAAATATAACGATGCAGAACCGGGCTGAATACTGCCCGGTTCTGTGTGATTGCGGCACAATAGTGTCATAATTTGAATCTATTCCGTCAATATAATTAAATTGCAGTATTTTGTTGACATTGTGAATCTCCAAATGATAGATTTTATATATAAAGATGAATCTTATTGAAGAAAGGACACCTCTGCAAACGCAGAGACATGGTGAACATTATGTCCGATTCCATGAAAATACTTATTTGCGACGATCAGGCCATGATACATGAGACCCTGAACGAATACCTTAAATTGGAAGGCTTCACTTCCATCTCTGCATACGACGGTGAGGAGGGGCTGAAAGCTTTCCGCTACTATCAGCCTGACCTTATCGTTCTTGACCTTATGATGCCCAAGATGACAGGTCTTGAACTGATAAAAGAAATACGTCAGGTCAGCAAGGTCCCCATCATAATTCTCACTGCCAAGGGCGAGGAATTTGACCGTGTGCTGGGTATTGAACTTGGTGCAGATGACTATATTGTCAAGCCTTTCAGTCCCAGAGAAGTGGTTGCGCGCATCAAGGCTGTTCTTCGCAGAACAAGAGAATATCCCGAAGAATCCAAACGGCTTCGTTTTCAGGATCTGGAGATCAATCTCGACAGCTATGAGGTCCTTGTTAACGGTGAATCCGCTCAGTTCACTCCCAAGGAAGTCGAGGTTCTTTATCTGCTGGCATCCCAGCCCGGAAGAGTATTCGACCGTGAGCAGATACTTTCCCGCGTCTGGGGCTATGATTATTATGGCGACACAAGAGTCGTTGATACCCAGATAAAGCGCATCCGTCAGAAGCTTCCCTCTGACAACCCAAACTGGAACATCAAAAGTATATATGGCGTCGGTTACAGATTCGACGTAAAAAAATAGTGATATGAAACTTTGGAAAAGTGTTTTCTTCCGGCGGCTCCTTGCGCTGGTACTTCTGGCTGTTATTCTTGTCAGCCTGTTGTCTGCTATGCTGTATATGTTCATTGCCAAGAATCGTTTTGTGGACATAAGAAGCGAAGAGCTTATTCAGATCTCAAGGACGATCGCATCATTCATATCAGTTTCACAAGATCCGGATGCGCTCGAATCAAGCTTTTTCTTCCAGATGATAGCAAACGAAAACACCAACTTTGTTGATGCCTCGGTTTATGCTCTCGACGCTGACGGAGATCTTCTGATATACATCAATAACCGCATGTCATCCGGGCCACCTCATCGTGAAGGTCCTCGTGTACCTCCCCGTGATACTGTCTACGATCTTGACGATGACACCAATGTCATAACCATCGAAGGTGAAGGTGATACCTCTTCCACGGAATATCAGGAAGTTGATATGGACATCGCTGCCAACGCCTTCAAAGCAGTCAAAGCCAGCGGTGAGCTTACAACGACCATGTCCGCAGATTCTATAGATTATCTGGTCATTGGTACGCCAATAGTCGATAGCGAAGAAGCATTCAACGGAGTAGTGGTCATCGTTAAACCAATTTACGAGCTTTCCGAAAAGCTTAACGAAATGAATACCGCTCTTATAATAAGCGCACTTGTATCCTGCCTGATAATGATCATACCCGCGTACTATATCGGCAAGCGTCTGACTGATCCTATACGCGAAGTCGAAGAAGTTGCCAGCGCCATGTCCAGCGGCGACTTCTCCAAACGAGCCAACGAAAATCATGCCGGAGAGATCGGTGAACTTGCCATATCCATCAATGATTTTGCGGAAAAATCCGAAAAGCTGGAGCAAACACGGCGGGACTACGTTGCTAACATTTCCCATGAGCTTCGCACTCCTATGGCATCTATTCGAGCCATGAGCGAAACTTTGCGTGACGGTCTGCTGACTGATGAAGAAAAACGTCAACGGTATTATGACCACATTCTAAGAGAGTCCATGCGCATGACACGGCTTGTCGATGACCTTCTGGAGCTTTCAAGATTGCAGTCCAGAAGCGTTGCTTTGCAGGTTCAAAGAACAAATCTGCTGCCCGTACTTGATGCATGCGCTATCACCTTTGAACAGCTGGCGCTGGATTCCGGGGTCGATTTCCACTTTGATCGCCCCAACAGTCTGCCTGACACCGTAACAAATGCAGACAGAATTCAGCAGATACTGGTCATTCTTATCGATAACGCCATCAAACATACTCCGGATGATGGTAAGGTCATTCTTTCCGCAGTGGTTAAAAACGATCTTGTGGAGATCAGCGTTGAGGACACCGGCGAGGGCATAAGCGAGGAAGATCTTCCTTATGTGTTTGACAGATTCTATAAGTCAGACAAATCTCATTCCGGAAGAGGTACCGGGCTGGGACTTTCCATTGCCAAGGAGGTGCTGGATGTCATGGGTGAGACCATCCATGTTGAAAGCAAGCTTGGCGAAGGTTCTGCCTTTACCTTCACTGTCCATCTGGCAAAAGACTAACATTAATGCCCTATCGCAGCCTTAAAGCTGTGATGGGGCATATCAGCGTGTCAAAAAAGTCCAAAGGGACTTTTTGACAGTCTCCGTAAGGACGGCAGAGGAAAATTCTCTGCCGTCCTTGCTGTTTCTCATATTCAAAATA
>CAZIPP010000023.1:0-16220 GCA_964541215.1 uncultured Oscillospiraceae bacterium | reverse complement strand
ACACGGGCAAACAGAGCCATAAAGGAAGCGCCCATGCCGTTCATGACCATGATGTTGGCCAGAGTGTTGGCATCGAATTTGCCGATGAGCTTCAGACCAGCAAACCAAAGGGTGATGTCGAGAAGACCGAGACCAACGACGGTGAAGCCCATAACGGAGCCGGAGGAGAAGGCGACATTAAGTCCCTTGTTCAGGCTTTCGTGAGCAGCGTTAGCAGTACGGGCGTTGGAGTTGGTGGCGATTCTCATGCCGATGAAGCCGGCCAGCATGGACCAGATACCACCGGTAAGGAAAGCGAAGGGGGTGATGCGGGACAGCATCTGTCCGCCGGATGCGAAAGCGATAACGAGAAGAATTACGAATACAACTGCGAATACCTTAGCAACAGTGGTGTACTGACGCTTCAGATAGGCGTTAGCGCCCTCACGGATAGCAGCGGCGATCTTAACCATCTTTTCGTCGCCTTCAGAGGCTTTCATGACCTTGTTGCGCTGCAGCAGTGCGAATACGAGAGCGATAGCAGCACCTACAAAGCCGATCCAAAACAGGTTTTCCAAAGAGGTTACACTCCTTCCAAAAAATATGTGATTTCACATTTCACAATTACTTATTTTAGCATAACACGCCGAATTTGCAAGAGTTTTACAGCTCATTTTGTCCGCACTTTGTTAAGATTTACGATATGTATAAAATATATAAGCAATTTAAATTTTTTTTGTAAAATTTGCAAAGACGAGTTTTTTGACCTCTGAATGATGCTGTAACCATCCCGCCGCTGTATAAACACTTTCACAGATAATGTCAAGATCCCCATCCTGAAACGCAATGCGCAGCAAGATGGGGATATCTCCATTGGTTTTATCTGTTGATTTAAGTTAGCTTAGATGCTCGGTTGTGTGAAAGATAATCTCCAAAGCCTACTCAATCGCAAATTCGACAGTAAACGAAACTTTTTCTGATAAGTCACCTGATTTAACGGTGATCTGCGAGAAAATGAGCTGATACAGTCCGCGACCCAGGGGCTTTTCACCTTCGCCGTTTTCATATGTCCAATGCTCCAGTGATTCTTCAAAACGGTACGTTTCACCGGGAGCTATTGTCAAAGTATCCGGCTCCATAAACAGCAGTTCCTCGGGCATTGGTTCTTCGGGGTTGCTGTACCAGCAGTTAGTGAAGTAGCTGTGCATGGCTTCCAGTTTATAGATCCCGTAATTTGACCGCTTGTGTTCGATGGTCATTTCTTCATCAGTGTTGTTGGACAGCAATACGGCAATACTTTCGGCATCAGTAGAGTAGTACTCACTCTCCATTTGAATGGTCAGATCACCGTCCAATGCGATGTCGGTGCTGACCGGCGGGTAGGGGATATCTTCATCAGGAAACTGAACACCAGATATTATGTTAACCTCGCCTTCTGCAACAGATATGCAGTATACGTTTTCGTCGGTTCTGATAAAGAGATTGCCGCTGCGGTCTGTTATGGTATTGCCGGAAAAATCTCCTGAAAAAGTCAGACTTTCCGAAGTCAGTTTATTGCCTGTGCTGCGGTCGAAAACATCGAGAATAAACTGAGTGGTGGGTTCTTCGGTGATGTGGTTCCCGTTGCCGACCATGTAGACAAAATATGGACCATCGATTCTTTTTGCATAAGTGGGGATGGCAGGCTGTTCATCTATCATATCCCAAATGCCATACCACTGCCAGTCTTCCTTTTCGGTGATGGTATTATATATGGTATCCACCGGTTCCGGTGCAGACTCCGCATCCTCGGTAACGGCAAACTCCAGAACGTACTTGCCCAGTTCTTTATAGTCCTGACCTGCAGAAGTATCCGCACCGTATTCAGCGTATCTTAAATCTGAGCCGGTTATCCTGTACAGACCCACACCTAAAGGCTCGGGAAAATACTCAGTATTGATAAAAAACGTTTCTTTGTCATATTCTTCCAAACCATATCCCACGGCTGTAAAAGCAATGTTTCCGCTTACATCTATCCAATCATTGTCAACGTATTTTTCAACGGCATAGCTTTGCCCGTAAAGCAGATTGCCATCGCTGCGATTCTCCAGCGTGATGTTGATGTTCTTTACCCCAACCGGGAACTCTGCCCGGTCAAGGTAAGCACTTATAACACCGCTGTTCCATTGGAAATTCGGTTCCCAAGGTATCTCTGCCGTATCGGACGCCGCAGCTGTTTCATAAAACTCAAGCGCAACACAGCCCGGAAGCTCCAGCTGAGACTGCATCAGCTCTCCGTCATTGCCTGAAAGGTGGAAAAAAGCACGGTTCTGATAGGAGCTGATCCCCCAGCTGTCCAGACGCATGGAAGCTTCAGGATTATTCTCTATCCATTGTTCAATGGCGGCGGCAGTTTCGTCTCTGGCGGCATAGAGCTCTGCTTCGGTGTACTCTGCTTCAACGATCCAAACGCCAACCTTGCACAGCTCACCGTAATACCGGGCGCGCTCAACGGTGGGATCTGTGACGAGCACAGTCAGAGTTCCGCTGTCGTTGGTATAAATGCCGGCAAAATCCGGCTCTGTGCAGTTGCCAAGGTTTGTGGCGGCTTCGATGCTCTGATCCTGATTGAATTCACGCTTTGCATCGGGGCTTTGATCCCAGTCCCAGGGACGTTCATAGTTCCACTCGCGCTCCTCGCCTGTATAATACGGCTGCCAACTGTCATCTGTTGATGGTTCAACACTGCCGGACTGACTGCTGTCACATCCACCAAGACAAAAAATCAGAGCGCACAGCAGAATCAAAAGAGCCTTTTTCATCACAAAAACCTCCTTTTTTATCCTACTATACACTCTGACGTAACGTAAGTGTCAATAGTTCCCCACAAAATAGGGATAAGGATAAAGGATCCAGGGACCAGGGAAAGGAGTCGGCAAAGCCGACAGATTTAATTATCGCCAAAGGCGATACCTTTCCCTAAACCCTAAATCCTAATCCCTAATAATGCGCAGCATTATTTAAAATACTCAACACCGGATTCAAAGATGGGCTGATGCTTTTCACCGTAGATATTCTTGCCAACATAGATGCCGCGGCGTTCAGTATGACCCATCTTGCCAAGGACACGACCGTCAGGAGAGGTGATAGCTTCGATAGCCAGCACGGAGCCGTTGGGGTTATAGTCGATATCCATGGTGGGTTTGCCGTTCAGATCGGTGTACTGGCAAGCGACCTGACCACCGGCGATCATAGCGTCAAGGTCAGCCTGACTTGCTACGAAGCGACCTTCACCATGGGAAATGGGAATGGTGTAAAGCTCGCCAACCTTGCACCTGGACATCCAGGGAGACAGAGCAGAGCTGACTCTGGTGGTAACACATCCGGACTGATGGCGACCGATAAGGTTAAAGGTCAGGGTGGGACAGCCGGTCAGCTCGTCTCGGATCTCGCCATAGGGGACAAGACCAAGCTTAACAAGAGCCTGGAATCCGTTGCAGATACCCAGCATCAGGCCGTCACGCTTTTTAAGAAGGTCGTGAACGGCATCCTTAAGCGCAGCGTTGCGGAAGAAGGAAGCGATAAACTTGCCGGAACCATCAGGTTCGTCACCACCGGAGAAGCCGCCGGGAAGTATGACCATCTGGCTGCGGTCGATAGCTTCTTTCAGCTGAACCACGCTTTCTTCCAAGGTCTTGGGGCTCAGGTTACGGATAACGATGATCTCGGCTTTGCCGCCGGCACGCTCCACAGCTCTTGCGGTGTCGTATTCGCAGTTTGTGCCGGGGAATACGGGAATAACGGCAAGTGGGGAAGCAATACCTATTTTGGGACCGGAAACGGGCTTCTTATCAGAGGAAATAACAGGCACATCGGTGATTTTACCAGCCAAAGTGGGGAATACGGGTTCAAGCTTGGCATCCCAAACAGCCTTCAGCTCAGCAATGGCAACAGCTCCGTCACCCAAGTCTATAGCAGGATCGGCAGTGGTGTGACCAAGCAGCACAGCTCCTTCGGGAACTTCGGTACACTCGGCAATTATACTGCCGCAGGAATCACCAAACAGGGTATTGCCATCAACAGAAGCCTTAAAGCCTATGTCGTTGCCCAAAGACATCTTGAAGATGCCTTCTGCGGCACAGCCTTCACCTGCAGCCCAACCGGAAATGACCTTGCCTTCACGGACAAGAGCGGTGAAACCGTCCCACAGGGTGAGAGTTGCATCGTAGTCAGAGACATCCTTGTTTTCAAAAAGGCAAACAGGGTTTCCGGCTGCTTTGAACTCAGGAGATATGACATTGCCGGCTTCTTCGGGAGCTATGGCAAAGGAGATAAGGGTGGGAGGTACGTCCATATCCATGAATGAACCGGACATGGAGTCCTTGCCGCCGATGGAAGCGGCTTTAAGACCAAGCTGAGCATCAAGTGCGCCCAGCAGAGCGGAGAAGGGCTTGCCCCAACGGGACGGATCATTGCCCAGCTTTTCAAAGTATTCCTGGAAGGAAAGGTAAACATTTTTGGCATTTGCACCGGCAGCTACCAGCTTTGACACAGAGGATATGACCGCACGGCGTGCTCCGTCAAAGGGGTTGACAGAGCTGACATAGGGGTCAAAGCCAAAGGTCATTACAGAACAGGTCTCAGCACCTTCGGCAGGCAGCAGAGCAGCCATTACCTGAGTTTCGGTCAACTGATTTTTGCCGCCGAAGGGCATAAGTACGCTGCCTGCGCCAATGCTGCTGTCGAATCTCTGGATTAGACCGCGCTGAGAGCAGCTTTTCAGAGAGGACAGGACATTTTTCAGCTTTTCAGAGGCAGTAGCGCCTTCGTAAACGGGAGCGTATTTACCCATCTGAGGAACCTTTACCTCGGTATGGCGGTCAGCGCCGTTGGAGGAGAGGAAATCGCGGGAAAGGCTAACGATGGTTTTTCCGCGCCAGGTCATGGTCATGCGGGCGTCGTCGGTGACGGTGGCAACCACTGTAGCTTCAAGGTTTTCTCTTTCGGCAGCGGCGAAGAATTTGTCTTTGTCGGATGCGCGGATAACAACTGCCATACGTTCCTGGGATTCGGAGATGGCCAGCTCCGTACCGTCCAGACCTTCGTATTTCTTGGGAACAGTATCAAGGTCGATGTTCAAACCGTCTGCCAGCTCACCGATGGCAACGGATACGCCGCCAGCGCCAAAGTCGTTGCAGCGGCGGATCATGCGGGATACGTCAGGATCACGGAACAGACGCTGGATCTTTCTTTCTTCGGGAGCGTTGCCTTTCTGAACTTCGGCAGCACAGGTGGTAAGAGAGGCGGTGGTATGAGTTTTGGAAGAACCGGTAGCGCCGCCGCAGCCGTCACGACCTGTCTTACCGCCCAGCAGAACAACGATATCGCCGGGTTCGGGACGCTCTCGGATAACATTCTCGGCAGGAGCAGCGCCTACAACAGCACCAACTTCCATACGCTTTGCAACGTAGCCGGGATGATACAGCTCATGGACAAGACCGGTGGCAAGACCCAGCTGGTTGCCGTAGGAAGAGTAGCCTGCGGCAGCGGTGGTGGTGAGCTTCTTCTGGGGCAGTTTGCCGGGCAGAGTTTCGCTCATGGGAACGGTGGGGTCACCCGCACCGGTAATACGCATTGCCTGATAAACATAGCTTCTTCCGGACAGGGGATCGCGTACAGCGCCGCCAATGCAGGTAGCAGCACCGCCGAAAGGTTCTATTTCAGTGGGATGGTTGTGAGTTTCGTTTTTGAACATCAGCAGCCAATCCTGTTTTTCACCGTTTATGGTGGCATCCACATGGACTGAGCAGGCGTTGATTTCTTCGCTTTCGTCCAGCATGGGGATAAGCCCTGCTTTTTTCAGGGCTTTCATACCCATGGTAGCAATGTTCATAAGTGTAAGAGGACGTTCCTTGGCTTTATCGCCGTAAACAGCTTCGTTGGACTCAAGGAAAAGACGGAAAGCTTTTTCAACTTCCTTGTCTTCGATCACAACATTGTCTATATGGGTAGCAAAAGTAGTGTGACGGCAGTGATCGGACCAGTATGTATCAACAAGACGAAGCTCGGTAACGGTGGGATCACGGTTCTCGTCGTTTTTATAATAGTCCTGCATGAACTTCAGGTCGTTCAGATCCATCGCAAGACCGTAGTCATCCAGCATGGATGTAAGACCGGTTTCGTCCATGGTGATGAAGCCTTCAACAGTGGCAACATCTTCGGGGACGGGATATGTGGCAATAAGGGTGTCCGGCTTGCTCAGGTCTGCCTCACGGCATTCCACGGGGTTGATGAGATAGCTTTTGATGGCGTCAAAGTCGGCATCGGAAATATCTCCGTACAGGCAGTATATTTTCGCTGCCGCAACGGTCGGCTTGTCGCCTCTGGTCATCAGCTGGATGCACTGAGCGCAGGAGTCGGCACGCTGATCGTACTGACCGGGCAGAGCTTCCACCGCAAGGATACGGCAGCCGGAAACGGGCAAAGTTTCATCGTAGCAGGTGTCGCACTGAGATTCCGAAAAAACGGAGCTTCTGGCGGCAAGATAAGTATTGTCGTCGATACCCTGAGCATCATAGCGGTTAAAAAGCCGCAGACCGGTAAGCGTTGTGATGCCAAGGCTTTCTCGCAGCTGACGCAGTACGCCCTCTGCTTCTACCTGAAAACCTTCATTTTTCTCTGAGAAACATCTGTAAACCTTATCCATATTGTCCTCCAAAATTATCAATCAAACCCTATTATATATTATTCAAAATTGATTATCCAGTCGGTAATACCATAAAAACTGTTGGCAGCTGTGGGGGAGATATTTGTGATAAGTCCACGAGGAGCTATCACAGCGTGATCCTTAAACAGCACCGGCGCCATAAGACCGTGTTCATAAATAAGTATAAAAAGGTCAAGGGCAGCGCCGCTGTTTTCAAGGGCGCCTTTGATGTAAAGACTCAGATCCTCGTAGGTAACGGTACCGAAATTCAGCTTACCGTAATAGGTGAGGATGGTAGTAAGATCAAAATCCGCCGTGAGCTTGACTTCCGCAAGATACATGTCATAGTCGTCTGTACTAAGCGCTTTCATATAGTCGTCATAAGTCAGCAGGCGAAGATTTACGGAAAAACCGTTTTCGTTCATGACCTCGGCAATGCGCTCGGCAGAGGCGACTTTATAGGTGTTTTCCGAATTGACGATGAAATCAACAGTCAGCGGCTGCATGAAAAGAGAAGTCTCAAAATACATCAGTCCTGTGTCGTCCAGGGAAGTAAAGCCGCCTTCTTCGTATAACTCTCTTACTTTTGCTGTGTTGTATCCGTGCTTTTCGGCCAGAGCCTCGTCATACAAAATGGACTCTTCACGGCAGGGCAGAACAGCAGTGGAAGCACGACCATTGTAAATCTCGTCCACGATGGTCTCGCGGTCTATGCAGTAGCACACTGCACGGCGGGCGTATTCATTGGAAAAAACATCGCTGTCGTAGTTGAAGCCCACATACTGGAATATGTTGGTGCTGTACTGAAACAGCTCATAGTCGTTGTGAAAGGTGATGCTGGAAGTGCCGGTGGGGTCTATCTTCAGCAGGTCGATGCGGGAAGTTTCAAAGTCATCACGAAGCGTGTCGGAACTTTCAGCATCGTAAAGGTATATCTGGTCAAAAGGCAGTTGACTGCTGTTTCGCCATTCGTTGTTTTTCAAAAGGGTAAGGCTGTCTCCGCTTCCGCTGAGCTTGTAGGGACCGGTACCGGAAGGGACGGGAGTGTCAATGCTGCCGGTAGGGATAATGGGGATATCGAGAATGAGCGGCAGCTGCTCGTAGGGAGAACCCAACACAATCTGAACAGTGTATTCGTCCAGCGCTTCAATAGTGGCAACTGAATGGAAGCGGGAAGAATACACCGAAGCTTCAGTGTTTGAAGCCATGTTCAGTGAATACACCACATCTTCAGATGTCATCCTCTGACCGTTGTGAAAGGTGACACCGGTGCGGATGCTAAAGGTGTATACCAGCTGATTGTCGCTTACCTCATAGCTTGTACAAAGTACAGGTTCAGCGGTATATTCTGGTGTGACCTCAAAAAGTCCCTCATATATAAGATAAATGATATCCTGATTCAGCCTGTTCTGGGAAGTGATGGGGTTAAAGCTGCCATCCGGATCAAAGGCAACGCCAAATTGATGGTTGGAGCTTTCAACGTAGGACACCATGTTTTCATCCTGCTCTTCCGAAGGCTCTTCCGATACCTCTTCTGAAGGCTCGGCACTTTCTTCAGCAGAAGCTTCTCTGGTGGATTCGATGATGGATGTGATCGCGCCGTTCACCACTGAACAGGAGCAGAGCATCATCAAGGCCATTATCAAAGCTAAGAGACGTAGAAAGTTTCTCACATTTCCACCTCCGGGATCATGATAACGGAAGCCAGAGAGCCGCGTTTGTCGCCAACTTTGCGGTGGGAAAAATATCGCTCGGTATTGCACGCGGTACATTCATCAGTGATGTGTATGTCGGTAACCCCTTCACGGCGAAGAAATTCGCAGTTGATGCCTTTAATGTCAACGAAATACTTGTCACCGGAGCGGGTGATGAACTGCTCACTTCCATTGCCAAGCCCCTCTTCCATGGCATCAGGTACGTCTTTGTCTGTTTCAAAGCAGCATTTGCTAATGCATGGACCTATAGCGGCTATGATGTTTTCAGGTTTGCAGCCGTATTCGCGAACCATTTCGCGCACAGCTTTGCCGGCAATGCCCAGAGCAGTACCGCGCCAGCCGGCGTGTACTGCTGCCGCAGCCCTGCGTACAGGGTCAAACAAAAGCACAGGGCAGCAGTCGGCAGTCAGGATCATAAGCGGCAGCCCCGGTTTATCAGTCATAAGACCGTCACACTCGTAATCAAGTTCCTGACGGGCGGCTTTACCGCAGTCTGCTTCATCGGCGATACGGATGATATCACCGTGGACCTGACGTGAGGATACCAGCTTTTCCATGGGATAGCCCACAGCATTTGCGAAGCGCTGATGATTTTCCACAACTCTGTCATAGCTGTCTCCGCGAGTATAGCTCAGGTTCATCGCGCCGAGATATCCTTCGGAAACACCGCCAACTCTTGTGGAAAAAGCATGAACTGCATCGCTGAGGGCATCGCAGGTAAGATATTGAACTGCGTTAGTGGTTTTTAATGTAAAGGACATAAGCCCCTCCGAGGTTTGATGTATGGGCGGCTGACAGCTGCCCGTTGAATTGCGTTAATCGTATATACCCTTGTCGATGCAGCAGTGCTTAAACTTTTTGCCGCTGCCGCAGGGACAGGGATCGTTTCGTCCAACCTTGACCTTTTTCTTAACAGGCTTACGCTTCAGAGTACCGTCGCCGCTGCCGGTATTGGTGACCTCAGCTACTTTTTTGCGTTCCACAGGCTGATTGACAGCAAGCTTTGCCAGAAATACACGGCGTACTGTCTCTTCACGGATAGCGTTTATCATGGCTTCGAACATATCGTAGCCTTCACGCTTGTATTCGATAACTGGGTCGGTGTTGGCGTATGCACGCAGGGTGATACCCTGACGCAGCTCACTCATGGCATCGATATGATCCATCCAGTATTCGTCTACTACCCTAAGCAGGAACACACGCTCTATCTCGCGCATGAGAGGGGTATCGGTACCGGGAACCATGCCCAACTCGGCTTCCTTTTTTGCATATGCTTCATCCGCAAAAGCAGTGACTTTTTCAATAACGGCATTACTATCCAGATCGTTCAGCTCAGCGTCGGTGGCTGTGAAGCCGCCCTTTGGAATAAACAGACCTTCAAACTGAGCAACAACGGTATTGAACTGATCCCGGTCGGAGATATATCCGCCCTGACCGAGAATGGAGTTTACATTGGTTTCGATAACAGAATGGTACATGCTGCGGATGCTTTCGGAGATATCCTCACCGTCAAGCACCTGCTGCCGCTGCTGGTAAATGACCTTACGCTGAGTGTTCATAACGTCATCGTATTCCAGCACATTCTTTCTTATCTGGAAGTTGCGGCCTTCGACCTTCTTCTGAGCCGATTCGATGGCGTTGGAAAGTATCTTCTGGTCGATGGGGGTATCTTCATCAATACCAAGAGTTTCCATCATGCCCTGAATACGCTCAGAGCCGAAAAGACGCATAACATCGTCTTCCATGGAAATATAGAATCTTGTCTCACCGGGGTCACCCTGACGACCGGAACGTCCGCGAAGCTGGTTGTCGATACGGCGGCTTTCGTGGCGCTCGG
Organism: uncultured Oscillospiraceae bacterium; assembly: GCA_964541215.1. Lineage (GTDB taxonomy): Bacteria > Bacillota > Clostridia > Oscillospirales > Oscillospiraceae > SIG469. Next base: position 6,004 of record CAZIPP010000023.1, on the reverse strand, counting down.
TACCGATTATGAACAGACCGCCCGCTGCCTTGACCTTTTCGGCTTCAACAGAGGTATCTGCTCTGTGAAGCTCATAGGCTTCGGTATACATTTTGCGGGCTTCCAGGATTTGGGGATCATCGGTTTCCGCAAAGCTGTTGGATTCGGCAATAAGTTCTTCATCCAGACCGGCTTTGCGAAGGTCGGTCTTTGCAAGGAATTCCGCATTGCCGCCCAGCATGATGTCGGTTCCTCGACCAGCCATGTTGGTGGCTATGGTAACGGCACCCAGCTTACCTGCCTGAGCAACGATCTCGGCTTCCTTATCGTGGAATTTGGCGTTCAGAACGGTATGGGGAACGCCTTCTTTACGGAGCATGTTGGAAAGCTGCTCAGATTTTTCAATGGAAACAGTACCTACAAGCACGGGCTGACCCTTTTCATGGCACTCTTTTACCTGACGGATAACTGCACGAAGCTTACCGTTTTCGGTTTTGTAGACCACATCAGGGTTGTCGATTCGGACAACAGGCTTGTTGGTAGGGATCTCCAGAACGTCCAGCGCATAAATGGAATTAAATTCCTCTTCCTCAGTCATAGCAGTACCTGTCATGCCTGAAAGCTTGGAGTAAAGGCGGAAGAAGTTCTGGAAGGTAATGGTGGCAAGAGTCTTGCTTTCGTTTGCCACGGTGACATGTTCCTTTGCTTCTATGGCCTGATGGAGACCTTCGTTATATCGGCGGCCGAACATAAGGCGGCCGGTAAATTCATCAACGATTATGACCTGACCGTCCTTGACCACATAGTCGATATCCCTTTTCATAATGCCGCGAGCCTTGATAGCCTGGTTGATATGGTGGGAAATGGTGGCATTTTCAGGATCGGAAAGGTTTTCAAGTCCAAAGAAATCCTCTGCCTTGGCGATGCCGCTGGCAGTAAGGGTAACGGAGCGGGCCTTTTCATCAACGATATAGTCAGCGTCGATGCTGTCCTGATCCTCTTTGGAATCGGTGGTGGCAAAAACGGCTTTTTTCAATCTGGAAGCAAAGGTGTCTGCCCGCTCATAAAGCTCGGTGGAGGCTGCGCCTCTGCCGGAAATGATAAGGGGAGTTCTGGCTTCGTCGATAAGGATGGAGTCGACCTCATCAACGATGGCAAAGTTGTGACCACGCTGGACCATTTCCTTTTTGTAGATGGCCATATTGTCACGCAGATAGTCGAAGCCAAGTTCATTGTTGGTGCCATAGGTGATATCGGCAGCGTAGGAACGTCTGCGTTCATCACTTTTCATACCGTTGATTATAAGACCGACTTCCAGACCCAGGAAACGGTATACCTTACCCATCCATTCGCTGTCTCGCTTGGCAAGATAATCGTTGACGGTGACTATATGAACGCCTTTGCCGGAAAGCGCGTTCAGATAAGCGGGAAGGGTAGCCACAAGGGTCTTGCCTTCACCGGTCTTCATTTCGGCAATGCGTCCCTGATGCAGAACGATACCGCCGAAAAGCTGGGAACGATAGGGGCGCTGACCAAGCACACGAACAGCTGCTTCACGGGCAACGGCAAAAGCTTCGGGAAGAATATCGTCCAGAGTTTCGCCTTTTTCAAGACGAGCTTTGAAAGCAGGGGTCATGGCTTTCAGTTCATCATCGGACATGCTCTGAAAATGTGGCTCCAAAGACTCAATCTTATCTACTATTGGTTTGAGTTTTTTTATTTCACGGTCGGTACGGGTACCGAAAACCTTTGTTAACAGACTCATTTTTAACCTCCATACAGGTGATACGCATAATAAAACTATTGTATTATAACACACAATTATGAACAAAAAAAGATGAATTGTAAATATAATGATAACAGTTGTCCGGATACTTTTTTACAGCCCGTCGAAAATAATGCTTTACTTTAGCGAGCTAATGTGATACAATACGCTCAACAAAATAAGAATTACTTTTGGAGGACAAATCAAATGAAAAAACTTATTGCATTGCTTCTGGCTGCACTGATGGTATTTTCCATGGTTGCATGCTCCAGTAAAACCGCTGAAGAATCCGCTCCCGCTGAAGAGAGCGCTCCCGCCGCTGAAGCTCCCGCTGAGGAAGCTGCTGAGTCCGATCTGGATTACGTTCTGGGCAAAGGCAAGCTGGTCGTTGGTATTACCGACTTCGCTCCCATGGACTACAAGGACGAAAACGGCGAATGGATCGGCTTTGACGCTGATATGGCAAAGGGCTTTGCCGAAAGCCTCGGCGTAGAGGTTGAATTCGTTGAGATCGAATGGGGCAACAAGATCCTTGAGCTCGACGGCAAGACCATCGACTGCGTATGGAACGGCATGACTCTGACCGATGAAGTCAAGAGCGCTATGGAATGCTCCAATGCTTACTGCAACAACGCACAGGTCGTTATCGTTCCCGTTGATGTAGCTGACCAGTATCAGACTGTAGAAGCCTGCAAGGATCTGATCTTCGCTGCTGAAGAAGGCTCTGCCGGCGAAGCCGAAGTTACCGCTCTGGGTTATCAGTGTACTGCTGTTCTGGCTCAGTCCGACGCTCTGATGGAAGTTGCAGCAGGCAGCTCCGACGCTGCTGTTATCGACTCTCTGATGGCTGCTGCTATGGTCGGTGAAGGCACCGGTTACGAAAACCTTACTTACACTGTCGGTCTCAACAGCGAGGAATACGGTGTTGGTTTCCGTAAGGGCAGCGAACTGGCTCAGAAGCTCAACGAGTACTTCTCTGCTTCTTATGCTGATGGCTCCATGATGGCTATTGCCGAGACCTATGGTGTTCAGGCTGCTGTTATCGCTCAGTAATATATTACCTGAATAACTGATATTCTGCTTACTTCCCCGGCGTTTTTCGCCGGGGAAGTAAGCCTGTATTTAAGAACTTTCCAAAACCCTATATAAAGCAGGTTTTTTAAAATGACAACATTTGCCGAACAATTTCCAATAGTATTTCAGGCGCTGAACGTAGGCTTTCTTCAGACTCTGAAGCTGTTCTTCGTTACCCTTATCGGTGCGCTGCCTCTGGGACTTATCATATCCTTTGGTTCCATGAGCTCTTGGGCACCCTTTGCACGTATGGGAAGAAGGATGACAGCAAAGAATGGTGCAACAAAATCCAGCACTTTTCTTATTGAGTTCAAGCCTGTATCACTGGTAATAAAGCTTATCATCTGGGTGGTTCGCGGAACTCCGCTTATGCTCCAGCTGCTGATAATTTATTATTTCCCGGGTCTTGTGTGGAAAAACCCGATTTGGGGCAGCGGTGAGAGCGGAAGATTTATTGCAGCGTCTGTTGCGTTCATCTTCAACTATGCATGTTATTTTTCCGAAATATACCGAGGCGGTATCCAGGGAGTACCCGTCGGTCAGACAGAAGCGGGTCAGGTCCTTGGTATGACCGGAACCCAGATATTCTTCAAGATAAAGCTGCTACAGATGGTCAAGCGCATAGTACCGCCGATGTCCAACGAGATAATCACTCTTGTAAAGGATACCTCCTTGTCCCGTATTATTGCCTTGCAGGAACTGATCTGGGCAGGTAATGCTTTTACAAAAGGCTCACAGGGAATCTCCGGTGAGATATGGCCGCTGTTTTTCACCGGTCTTTACTATCTTGTTTTCAGCGGTGTGCTGACTTTGCTCCTTGGAGCGTTGGAACGCAAGCTGGATTATTTCAGAGCGTAAGGAGGGAAAACGATGTCTATTTTGCAGGTTAAGAATATATGCAAAACCTTTGATAAGGACACTGTTGTCCTCCGAGGTATAGATTTTTCAATGGAGAAGGGCGAGACTGTAGCTATTATAGGTTCTTCCGGCAGCGGCAAGACGACCCTGCTTCGCTGCCTGAACTTCCTTACTCAGCCTGATAAGGGACAGATAATCGTCAACGATGAGGTGCTGTTTGACGCCGATGATCCTGCTACCCAAAAGGAGAGGGAGATACGCAAAAAGCGGCTTCACTTCGGTCTGGTATTCCAGAACTTCAATCTGTTCCCGCAATATACTGCTCTTGAAAATGTGATGCTTGCCAGTGAATTGCTGGCAAAAGAGCAGGAGGATTATCGACACAACAAAAAAGAGATCCATGAACGGCTTCTTACCCACGCAAAGCAGCTGCTTACAGACGTAGGTCTGAGCGAAAAAATGGGACACTATCCCCATCAGCTGTCCGGTGGTCAGCAGCAGCGTGTAGCCATTGCCAGAGCGCTGGCGCTTCAGCCTGATGTTCTTTGCTTTGACGAACCAACATCCGCGCTCGACCCTGAACTTACCGGAGAAGTCCTTAAAGTTATTAAAGGTCTTGCCAATCAGAAGATGACCATGATAATCGTCACGCATGAAATGGCTTTTGCCAGGGACGTGGCTGACAGAGTAATCTTTATGGACGGCGGAGTTATCGTTGAAGAAGGCAAGCCTGAAGATGTCTTTGGAAATCCCAAACATGAGAGAACGATACAGTTCCTCAGAGGATACAATAATATTTGCTAGGTTTAAAGCCCTGTGCGATCATGCACAGGGCTTGTTTTTATGCTTCTTTTGCTGTAATAACTCTTATCCATTTGCCTGTCATATACCGGGCAAGGCAGATAAGACCTTTCAGCGGAAATTCGACTCTGAGGAAGAAGTATGTTACTACAGGACCGAGATGCCATACCAACCCGGACAACGCGCCCAGCGGCAATGACACCAGCCAGACCATGGTACTGTCTGCAAACAGCAGGAACCGGGTGTCTCCGCCGCCGCGGAGGATACCCTTGGAAGTAACGTAAGCCATGGTTTGGACAGGCAGCATGAAGTAGGTACAAATCAGCATACCGTGGGCGATCTCACGGGTGGTATCGGTTATGTTGTACATGCCTATATAGGGGTCTTCCAGCAGCATCAGGATAGGTATGACGATAAGACCAAAAAGAATGGACAGCAGTATATAAGTGTTGCCTTCGCGCTTTGCTCGGGGTATGTCGCCTTCACCTATGGTGTTGCCGATCACTACGGCTGAGGCGCCGGACATACCGACATTGAATACGCTGATGAGCTGAACAGCAGAGCCAACTATAGCATTGGCGGCGGACAGATTCTCACCCACATGACCAACTATAACGCTGGTGAGGGAGAGAGACAACCCCAGCAGAGTATCGCTGACAAGAACGGGGATGCTGAATTTTATATACTGCTTCCACAGGCTGGCGCCTGAAAGGAAGAAGTGTTTGATCCTGAAAGCAAAACGATCATCTTTAAAAATGAAATAACCAAATACAATGCAGAATTCAAATACACGGGCAATTATCGTACCAACAGCAGCACCTACCAGTTCAAGACGGGGAGCGCCAAACATACCGAAAATGAACACCCAGTTAAAAAACAGGTTCAATACAAAAGCTACAGCAGATCCAATGAGGGAGATATTTACATTGCCAACGCTTCTGAGAAGATAAGTGGCAGTGGACGAAAGCCCGGCCAGAAGGAATGTGGTACCAATGAGCCGCATATATGGAGTACCGGCAGTGATTATATCAGCATCATTTGTAAAGCAGCGCATGATCATTCCGGGGAAAAGCATGGCAACAAGAGTAAAAACAGCACAGATAGCGGTCGTAACCCGAAGGGCTATGGCTGCTGTTACCCTCATGGGCTCAAGCTCTTTTCTTCCCCAGAACTGAGATGACATGACTACAGCTCCGGAGCCAAGACCCATGCATATGAATTGGAACAGAGAGTAAAACTGATTACCAAACGCGGCGGCAGCTATCTGAGTTTCGCCGAATCCACCGATCATGAGATTGTCAAGAAAGTTGATACCCACTGTAATGAGCTGCTGGAGGATAACCGGCAGCATCAGCTTCAGAGTCTTGGAATAAAATGCTTTGTTTTTTAATTCAAAGTGCATGATGGGAACCTCCCGAATAATAAGAAAACACAACGATACAATTATACAGTTTTTCAAACAAAAGGCAACATATTTTGAATATGAGAAACAGCAAGGACGGCAGAGAATTTTCCTCTGCCGTCCTT
>CAZIPP010000022.1:12659-16312 GCA_964541215.1 uncultured Oscillospiraceae bacterium | reverse complement strand
CAAAAAATAAGACGTCCATTCGGACGTCTTATTTTTATATCTCTTATTCAGCTTCGGCAGCCTTGGCTTCGGCAATGACCTTAGCCTGAACAGTGGCGTTAGCTTCTTCGTAACGTTCAAAGTTGAGGGTGAAGGAGCCGCGACCCTGAGTCATGGAACGGAGATCGATAGCGTAGGAGCTCATTTCAGCCATGGGAACTTCGGCTTCGACGATCTGGTTGCCTTCGTTGTCGGGGTTCATGCCCAGAACACGACCGTTTCTCTTGGAAATGTCGGACATGATGTCGCCCATGTAGCTGTCGGGAATGGTGACCTTCAGAGCGCCGATGGGCTCGAGAAGTACGGGGTTGGCCTGGGGCAGACCTTCCTTGTAAGCCAGCTGAGCAGCGGTCTTAAATGCCATTTCAGAGGAGTCAACGGGATGATAGGAACCGTCAACCAGGGTGGCCTTCAGGAAAACAACGGGGTAGCCGGCCAGAACGCCCTTGCCGATGGAGTCGCGCAGACCCTTTTCAACAGCGGGGAAGAAGTTCTTGGGAACGCTGCCGCCGAAGATCTTTTCTTCGAATACCAGATCTTCAACTTCACCGGGCTCAAATTCGATGACGACGTCGCCGAACTGACCGTGACCGCCGGACTGTTTCTTGTGACGACCGCGGACCTGAACCTTTTTGCGGATCTTTTCACGGTAAGCGACCTTAGCGGGGCTGAGCTCAGTTTCAACATTGAACTTGCTCTTGAGTCTGGAGCAGAGGATATCGAGCTGGATATCGCCGGCGCCGGACAGAACCATCTGCTTGGTCTCGGGGTTATTGTATACGGAGAAGGAAGGATCTTCTTCGTTCATCTTGGTAAGACCGGCAGCGATCTTATCTTCCTGACCCTTGGTCTTGGGAGAGATAGCCATGGAGTAGCAGGGGATAGCGTAGCTGACGGGGTCAAGAGTTACAACACTGCCTGCGGTGCACAGGGTATCGCCGGTCTTAACGGAAGCCATCTTGGAAACAACGCCGATATCGCCGGTAGCCATGTCTTTGACTTCGGTGGTCTTCTTGCCGCGGATCATGTAAATGTGGGCAAGCTTTTCGTTGTCGCCGGTGCGAGCGTTAACAAGAACGCTGTCGCTGTTGATGGAGCCGGAAACGACTTTGAAGAAGGACTGTTTGCCGTACTGGTCGGAAACGGTCTTGAAGAAGAACAGGGTAGCGGGAGCGGAAGCATCGCAAGCCCATTCAACAGGATCGCCATTGGCGTCTTCGCCCTTCTGGGGCAGACCTTCCAGAGGATTGGGAGCATAGTCGATAAGACCCTGCATCAGAGCCTCGGTGCCCAGACCGGAGATGGCGCAGCCGCAGAATACGGGGCAGATAGAACCGGACTTAACGCCGTTCTTCAGACCGTTGATGTATTCAGCATCGGTAAAGGCTTCGCCTTCGAAGTACTTCATCATCAGTTCTTCGTCGGTTTCGGCAACAGCTTCAGTCAGCTGTTCCAGATAGGATTCAACGGTGTCGGCCATGGAGTCGGGGATAGCGGTCTCTTTACCGTCGATGTAAGCCTTTTTGGTAACTATGTTGGCAACGCCTACAGCTTTGCCGCCTTCGTTAACGGGGATAACAACGGGAACAACAGACATGCCGAACTTGTCGCGCAGAGCTTCGTAGGTGCCGTCGAAATCAGCGTTTTCTTCATCCAGCTTGGAAACATAGATGAAGCGGGGAAGGCTGCGGGATGCAAGGTATTTCCAGGCCTTTTCGGTGCCGACCTCAATGCCGCCCTTGGCGGTGCAGAGGATAACGCCGGAATCAACAACGCGGAGAGACTGCATGATCTCGCCTTCGAAGTCGAAATAGCCGGGGTTGTCGATCACATTGATCTTGACCTTTTTGTATTCCACAGGAAGTACGGAAGCGGAGATGGATATCTGGCGCTTGATTTCCTCGGAATCAAAGTCAGAAGCGGTGGTACCGTCGGTAGCTTTGCCCAGACGGTCAACAGCCTTGGTAAGGAACAGCATGCTCTCTGCAAGAGCGGATTTGCCGTCGCCACCGTGACCCAGCAGGGCTACGTTACGGATGTCTTTGGAGGTATAGCTCATAATTGGTTCTTCCCTTCACAGAATGTATTGGATTGTATTAGGAAAAGCGCATAACTTGCGCAGTTTAGACAAATACCTGATTATTATATACGATGAATAATGAATTTTCAACATCATTTTGCATATAGCTTACAAAAATGTTTAGATTTTTAGTTAAAAAATCAGTCAGTTTGAGAATCAGGTTGGATCATGTTGACTTTTAGTGTGTCAGGATCGATATTGTTCAGATTTTCAAAGTCCGTATCACTGTCGATCCCTTTTTTGTTGAGTGAGGAAGTGATTTTTCCGGATATAAGCATTGATATGACCGCGAAGGAAGGAACACCGATTATCATACCTGCAACACCAAAGAAAGCGCTGAATACAAGGATCGATATTACTACCCAGAAACCGGATACGCCGGTAGCGTTGCCCAGTATTTTGGGACCGAGGATGTTTCCGTCAAATTGCTGAAGAATGAAAATAAAGATCACGAAATACAGTGCTTTGATGGGGTCGACCACAAGGATGAAAAACGTGCAGGGGATGGCACCGAGAAAAGGTCCAAAGAAAGGAATGACATTGGTCACACCTACAACGATGCTGATAAGCAGCGGGAAGGGCATTTTCAGCAGCGATACGCTGATGAAGCACAAAACGCCAATAATGGCGGAATCGATTATTTTGCCGATAATGAATTGTCCAAAGACCTTGTTGGTGTAGCGAAGGACCTCCATCACAGCATTGGCACGATCGACCTTGAATATGGCATAGATCATCTTTTTGCTCTGAGCCTGAAACAGGTTTTTGCTTGCAAGTACATAAACAGAGATGATAAGACCGATAACAATGTCAAGTAATGTACCAAGAACACCGACAACGCCTGTGGTCAGACTGGTGAACACCGGCAGAAAATCATTGGACAGCCAGTCCTTAAAGGTTTCGTAGATCCGCTTGAAAACGTCGTCAACAAGGGAAGACAGTTCAGGTGAATCTTCAAAAAGGCGTGTTGCCCAGGACTGAAAATTGGAATAATACGTGGAGAGGTTGGAAGCTATGGACATAAGGCTGTCGCCAAGCTGAGGGAGTATCATCGCAAACAGCGCATAGATGACTAATGTGGCAGTCAGCAGCGCAAAGAATATGCCGACAGCTCTGGCAGCTTTTTCAGCAGTGGCCTTTTTTGAAGTCTGAAAGTATTTCAGCTTGCTGAAAAACGGCAGAGTCCATCCTTCAAATCGCTTCATGATAGGGTTGAGCAGGTAAGCAAAGATCAAACCATAAAACAGCGGCGATATAGCCGAAAGGAAACCGTCAACAGTCTCTCTGACGGCAGACAGGTTTAAAAGAATGACCAATACAACAGAACAGGCAACAAAAAGGCAAAATAGCATTATGCCAAGACGAAGATATTTAGGCTCAATACGTTCTTTCAAATACGATCCTCCTTTGGGGTTTCGTGTACCTGTTTACGATATCATAACAAGTCCGGTTTTTCAAGGAAAGAAGGTGGAAATAAGAGGGGGCAGTATGGTGCGACCAGGGACAGCGAAGCTGACCTCTTGCGGAACCGGGG
>CAZIPP010000022.1:4602-12559 GCA_964541215.1 uncultured Oscillospiraceae bacterium | reverse complement strand
AGGGGAAGGCTTTCGAGCTATTGAGCAAAGTTGACATCACAACGATCAAAAGAGCTGTGCCTGACGCACAGCTCTTTTGGCTTTATTTTTTAGCGGTACCAAGATACAGCTCGCGTACACGATCATTGGCAAGAAGCTCAAGACCGGGACCTGAAAGGGCGATCTGACCGACTTCCATAACGTAGCCGTAGTCAGCCACCTTGAGAGCCATATTGGCGTTCTGTTCAATAAGAAGAACTGTAACGCCTTCCTGGTTTATTTTGCGGATGATATCAAAGATGCCCTGAACGATGATGGGAGCAAGACCAAGAGAAGGCTCGTCCATCATGATTATTTTGGGTCTGGCCATCAGGGCTCTGGCAACGGCCAGCATCTGCTGTTCGCCGCCGGAAAGAGTACCCGCAAGCTGCCACGAACGCTCCTTAAGACGGGGAAACAGCTCGTAACACCACTCGATATCAGAATTGATACCGGCTTTATCTTTGCGAAGATATGCGCCGATACGGAGATTTTCAAGAACAGTCAGGTCTGCAAAAACCTTTCGACCTTCGGGGACAAGGGTAAGACCCCGGCTGACTATCTCATTGGGGGCTTTGCCAAGAAGCTCCTCGCCATCGATGGTAACGGAACCTGTCTTTGCGGTCACAAGTCCGGCGATCGTACGAAGGGTGGTTGATTTACCGGCGCCGTTGGAACCGATAAGGGTCACTATCTTTCCCTCCGGTACGTCGAAGGAGATACCACGGACAGCGGCGATACCGCCGTAATTTACGCTAAGGTCTTTGATACTAAGCATCGTCGCTCACCCCCAGATATGCGTCAATAACACGCTGATTTGTGCTGACTTCAGCGGGTGTGCCGTGAGCAATAAGCTTGCCGAAGTCAATAACATATATCCTGTCGGATATCTGCATAACAAGATCCATATGGTGCTCTATCATCAGGATAGTCAAATCAAAATCTCTGCGTATCTGATGGATAAAGTCGGTCAGCTCCTGAGTTTCCTGAGGGTTCATACCGGCAGCAGGCTCGTCCAAAAGCAGAAGCTGAGGCTCGGTAGCCAGTGCGCGGGCGATCTCCAGACGACGCTGCAAACCATAGGGCAGGTTGGAGGAGACCTCATCTTTAAGATGGGCAAGACCCTGAATTTCAAGTAGTTCAAGGGCTTCCTGACGCATACGCTGTTCTTCCTTGTAGCTAATACGGAAGGTGGAAGAAAAAACGTTTTGCTTTGCTCTCATATGCTTTGCAACGAGAACATTTTCAAGAACCGTCATGGTAGAGAACAGGCGAATGTTCTGGAAAGTACGGGCAATACCAAGCTTTGTGATCTGATCGGGACGCTTGACAATGACTTTGCTGTACTTATCAGCGTTTTCGCCCTGATACTGCTTTTTCATTTTGCCCTGAGGATGGTTGGAAAGGATGACCTCTCCGTTGAGGGATACCTGACCGTTGGTAGGTTCATAAACGCCGGTGATGCAGTTGAACGCGGTGGTCTTGCCGGCGCCGTTGGGACCGATAAGGGCAACTATCTCGCCCTTGTTTACTTCCATGGAAAGATTGTTGACAGCCACAACGCCGCCAAACTGCATGGTAAGATCATCAATGCGAAGTACATTATTACTCATTGCCGGTTACCTCCGCATTTTTAGACTTTGCCGCACGTTTGCGTTTTATCCACCCGAAAATACCGCCGGTCTTGAAGAAGTTTATCATACCGGAAACGGAGAATTCTCTGGTACCCATGATGCCCTGACGGTAGAACAGAACGATGAGCATTATAATGATGGAGAAAACGACTTTGCGGAATCCGGGACGAAGCAGGGGAATGGCGCCTTCCACATCCAGGAAGCGCAGCCACCATTCGGAGCAGGCGATAAACAGGAAGGAACCAAGGCAGCTGCCGGTGATGGAACCGATACCGCCGATAACGACGATGAGCAGCAGCTCATAGGTCAGAGCTGTCTTAAACTGGGAAGCCTGAATGGTGTACTGGAACATGGCAAGCAGAGCGCCGCCGATACCTGCAAAGAATGAGCTGATAACGAAAGCCATCTGTTTGTGCTTGAACAGACTGATGCCCATGGCTTCAGCGGCGATCTCGTTGTCCCGGATAGCTTTGAAGGCTCGTCCATAGGACGAATTGATCAGCAGTACGATGATCGCTATACATATGCCTGCCACAAGGAAATAGAACAGGGTGGAGTTGTAGCAGGTATATTTTCTCAGAACGTTGGAACCGTTGGTGATAACACCCAGCTTGTCCCACTGGAAGATAGCACGGATAATTTCCGCAAAGCCCAGAGTAGCGATGGCAAGGTAGTCGCTCTTGAGTCTCAATACAGGCAGACCAATGAGGAAAGCGAAGATCGCTGCCATAACGCCAGCCAGAATGAGCGCCACAATCGAGGGCAGAGCAAACTGGATAAGACCGCCGTCGTAGTACTGGTAAACAGACATACGGTCTGCAACAGGGATAGTAAATATCGCATAGGTATAGGCGCCGATGAGCATGAAGCCTGCCTGACCAAGGGAGAAAAGACCGGTAAAGCCGTTGAGCAGGTTCATGGAAACAGCGACCAGAGAGTAGATAGCGCCTTTTTTCAGAACTGTGAAGACAATGGAGGTAGAAGGGACTACGTTCTCCAGTATCAGCAGCAGAACAAACATGGCGGCTACCAGACCGAGAGCGATGATGGAATTTTTCTTGTCGTTGGTTTTAGTCATGTCATCGCCTCCTTAAACCTTGTCGGTGGATTTCTCACCGAAAAGACCGGTGGGCTTGGTCATCAGTATGACTATCAGCAGAGCAAAGGTAAAGGCATCGGAGAAGGTAGTCCAGCCAAGACCCTTAATAATGTTTTCGCAGATACCGATAATGAATGCGCCGATGACCGCGCCGGGAATGGAGCCGATACCACCAAATACGGCAGCGACGAACGCCTTCAGACCGGGCATGGAGCCTGCGGTGGGGGTAACGCCGGTGTAGTTAGTAAAGTACAGCATAGAGCCTACTGCCGCCAGGAAGGAGCCAATGATGAAGGTGGCAGAAATGACGGAATTTATTTTAACGCCCATGAGCTGAGAAGTTTCAAAGTCACGGGACACGGCTCTCATGGCCATGCCTATTTTGGTGTGCTTGATAAGCAGCACCAGAGCCACGATCAGCACAACGGTAAGAACAGGAGTGATGACTGTGACCATTTTTGTTGTGGCACCGAAAATGGTGATAGAGTCGCTTATCCAGGGGATGGAGGGGTACTGCTTGGACAGACCGCCGGTGATATACAGAGCCAGGTTCTGGATAAGGTAAGAAACGCCGATGGCGCTGATCATGATAGACATTCTGGGAGCATCGCGAAGAGGCTTATAAGCCACGCGCTCTATGGTGAAGCCCATCAAAACGGTGACAACGATCACCAGAGGGATAGCAAGGTAAAGCGGCATAACGGTGCTGGCATAGACCATAATAAGACCTGCTGCCATAAATACATCGCCGTGGGCAAAGTTGATAAGACGCAGTATACCGTAGACCATGGTATAACCGATGGCTATGAGCGCATACTGACCGCCCACAGATATTCCTGCCAGAATATAGGGCAGATTAGTTTGGATGAAATCCATTTGAATGACCTCCGGGGGTTGGAGTTGGGGACAGCGAAATTAAAAATGCTACGGCGGCGGGTAAAGTTCCCGCCGCCGTAATATTATGTCGGGATCAAGCGTGTGTGCTGTGGGTCTTACTGAATACCCTGTTCAGCAACGAAGTCCCATGCACCGGTCTCGGTGTTGGCGTGCTTGATGAACGCGGTGTTGCGGTCAGCGTCGCCGTTTTCACCGAAAGCGATGGGACCGGTAACGCCCTGATAGGTGACGTTCCAGATGGCTTCCATGATCTTGGCGGGGTCGGTGGAGTCAGCAGCCTTGATGGCTTCCAGAGCTACATAGTAAGCGTCATAACCCATAGCGGTAACAGCTGCGATGGTGTCGTCGCCGCCGTTGTTGGTCTTTGCGGTAGCATCGGAGTTGATCCATTCCTTGATGCCGGAGTCGAACTCAGCATTGCCGCCTTCCTGATAGAAGGTGGTAACATAGATGTCAACGTCCTTGCCTTCAGCGGTGTTAAGAACTACGTTGGAGTCCCAGGTATCGCTGGCCAGCATGGGGATGTCGAGACCCTGAGCATAGACCTGATCGATGATCAGAGCGGCAGCTTCGATGGAAACGGGAGCGAAGAAGACTTCAGCGCCGGCGTTGGCAGCGTTAGCAACGTAGGAAGTGAAGTCGGAGTTGCCTTCGGGGAAGGTTTCGTAAACTACTTCGCCGCCGAGAGCTTCAAAAGCTTCGATGAAGTAGTTGCAAACGCCTACAGAATAGTCGTCGCCCAGCTTGGCGATGCAGTAAGCTTTGGTAGCACCAAGCTCATCCATAGCAAAGTTGGCAAGTACGGTGCCCTGGAAGGGATCCAGGAAGCAGATACGGAAGTAGTGGTTGTTGCCTTCGGTAACCTGGGGGTTGGTGCAGGTAACGCCGATGGCGGGGATTCCGGCCTGCTCAAAGGTGGGGCTGGCAGCGATGGAAACGCCGGAGCCGTAAGAACCAAGAACGATGGAGCAGCCGTTGGATACCAGCTGGCTGGCAGCGGTGGCAGCCTTGTCGTTGGAGGACTCGTTGTCAACGATGGACAGTTCGACGGTGTATTCCTTGCCGCCGATGGTTACAGTGGGGGTTTTCTGGTTGGCATACTGGATACCAAGGGTTTCCTGCTTGCCGCCTGCGCCGTTGTCGCCGGAAGCGGGTTCGAAAACGCCGATCTTGATGACGTTCTTATCGGAAGAACCGGAGCAGCCTGCCATGAGGACGACCAGCATCAGAACAGCCATGACCAGAGAAAGAACTCTTCTCATTTTCATTTTGTGTTTCTCCTTTTGATATATGTAGGTGATGGACCGTGGAAGACAAATGTCCACGGTCACATTACAGTATGTATTATACTACTTTGTAAGTGAAAAAATCAACAATCAAAGGTCCATTTATTCGAAACTGTTAAAAATATGTTAATAATGCACAAAAATTCCATATGAATGTGAGAAATATGTCAAAAAACAAAGTAAATCTCCAATTATAGTTTTTTGTTGTTTGAGGATACGTATATTCCTGTCCGAAGCGAAATTCAAAAAACCTGAAATGCGTGAGCATTGCTTTGGCAGAAAAACGATACTGGCATAAAAATTCCACATTAATATATACGGCATACAAGCATTACAAGAATTATGTAAACCGATGCGGCGTGAGAAGGAATATTGAAGTAAGTAGATTATATACGGACGCAGCTCCGGCAATGGGATCTGAAGACAAACCGATCCTTCCAAAACGAAAAGAAGGGACGCATGGTGTGTCCCTTCTTTTGAGTGTTTAATTTTTAATTGAAGTATTCTATATCATAATCGATCACAGCGTAATACTTCATGTCTCCCATCTGGACAGCTTCATTTATCTGAGCGGTAAGCTCAATGGTATTACACTGGTATTCAGATGGTATGACCATATCAAATATCAGATTGGTGTGATCGATGCCGCGGACCATTCGGAAATCATGGATGCTGAGCCGTGGATCGATACTGTGTATCCGATTCAGCACTACCTCCTTCATGGTGTTCAGCTCTTCGTCGTCTGTGACTACGGGGTCGTAGTGTATTACCAGCTGAACACAGTCCTCCTGAAAGAATCTGCGTTCTATGTTATCTATCAGATCGTGGGCATACATGGGATCCAGATTTTTGTCTATCTCCACATGGCAGGAGGCGAAACGCCTTCCGGGACCGTAATCGTGGATATACAGGTCGTGCATACCAAGGATATCGTCATAGGATTCGATCTTCTGCCTGATGTAGTCCACAAAGCTTTCGTCCGGAGCGGCGCCAAGGATCGGATCAATGGTATCCTTTGCAATACCGATACCGCTTATCAGAATGAATATCGCCACCGCCAAACCCGCAAAGCCGTCTATATTTACATCAAAAACAACGGACACGATGCCTGCCAGCAAGACAACACCGGTGGAAAGTACGTCATTCCGGCAGTCTGCTGCCGTGGCTTCCAAAGTAGATGAGCATATCTTCCTGCCAAGGGTCCTGTTGAACATGGACATCCACAGCTTGACAGCAATGGACAGTATCAGTATAACGGCAGTGAGAACAGTAAACTCAACTTTATCGGGGTGCAGGATCTTTTCGATAGAGGTCTTTACCAGCTCCACTCCGATGACAAGTATTATCACTGCCACTGCCAATCCTGAAAGATACTCCAGTCTTGCGTGACCAAATGGGTGACCTTTGTCTGCGGGCTTTTCGCCCAGCTTAAAACCTATCAGCGTTACTATTGAAGAAGAGGCGTCAGAAAGGTTGTTGACAGCGTCAGCGGTTACAGATACGCTGCCGAAAAGCGTACCAGCCACAAGCTTGGCAATAAACAGTATAATGTTGCATACAATCCCAACGATACCTGCCAGTTTTCCATAGGCGGAACGAACATTGCCTGAGAGCACATCCTCATGATTTTGAATGAAGGTCTTTACCAGAAAATTGGTCATGTCTCCATCTCTTTTCATTTATATATAATGTATAGATCATTTTATCACAGAAGCTCAAAACTGTCTACAAAGAGCATTCAGCGCAGCATTGATAAGAGCTTCACAGCTGCGGTATATTTCTTCAAACTGGGCTATCTCCAACGGGTTTTCGCCAAAGCCTGCTTCAATGGTAAGACCGGGACGGTTCCAATTCAGAATAAACCAGTCTTTATATCCTGCATGACCGGAGACATCCGGCACATCTGCAGTGTTGTATCCGGACGCTTTGGCGGCTTCTTCCGCAATAAACCTTGAGCATCGAGGTTCCATGTCCTCATATTTATAGTATATTTCCATGCCTTGAGTATGAAATGAGATCGTCATGTGTGGGTCAAACCCGGTCGTAAGAAAAGTCATGGCCTGAGTCTCCGGTTCGGAAAGGGGATAAGGACCGGGATGATCCTTTGGGGCGGGTCCCGTTGTTCCAAGCTGCGCTTTTGCTGCAACTGCTTTTTCCCATCCTGCCGGATAGTTCAGATTCAGGTCAACGCCTCTGAGGTTGGCTTTCCAGCCAAAAGGGAAGGGGATGTGCGGGTACTTCAGTGCTATGGCGCGGGCAGAATCAGCTTCATCCTTCAAGGCTTTTCCTGTAACCAGAGCAACCCCATCCGGGTTCACCTGCGGAACTATACAAACATTGACGTTTTGGTTTACATAACTTTGGATATACCGGCGCAGCAGCATGGAAGTTATCCATTCGTTGGCGTGATGAGCTCCGTTTATCAAGACCCTGATGCTGCCGGTTTCTGAGAAATAAGCGTCTATTGGTCTTTCGCAGAGACTTTTTCCCACAATTTCGCGTTCCATATAACGACCTCCTGCCTTTTTTGTGAAAAAATCAATACAAGATAATCTATTATTATGTTTGACAAAATATGACTGTATGTTGTAGTATGTAACTAACATAACAGCATGTTGGAATATGTTGAAAATGGAGGAATAAAGATGAAGAAAAGAATAGTATCACTGCTTCTTACAGTTGCAATGATCGTATCTGTCTGCTGTGTATTTGCTTCTGCTGCTCCCAGTCCCAGAAATGATCACAAATACTGGTACGGTTACGACAGATATACTGTTGATCTCGATGTTAAAGCTGACGCTCTTTGCTGCAAAAATGAAAGCGGCAAGACCTTGACTGCTTATGTGGACAAGACCACCGATAAAGCTACCATCAAAGTAGATACCACCGGAAGATGCTCTGTAAAGGTAACCGATTCCAATGGCAAAGCTGTCAGCGGCACAGGCGGAGCTTATGCTGTTGATCTTAAAGAAGGCTGGAACACCTTTAAGGTAGTCGTATCTCCTGACAGAATCACTTATAAG
>CAZIPP010000022.1:0-4502 GCA_964541215.1 uncultured Oscillospiraceae bacterium | reverse complement strand
ACCTGCTAATCCTGCTGCTTCCCCCGACTGGAAGCCTCTGTACAATAAGCCTGTTTCCACCAGCGAAACCTACTATGTAAAGATCTACTGCGGCGACACAGCTGCCGACTGCGAACTTGATGTCTGCACTCATGCTGAATGCCACAAGAATAACTGCGGCAAGCATGGCTGCAAGCTCCACGTTTGCTATGATCTCGGTACCACCGGCTCCGAGACCCATAAGATCACTGCCATCACCAACGAAGGCGGCGGCGTAAGCTCTGCTGATGAAAAGTTTACCGACAATAAGGTCGTCAACAGCTTCGTGGTTGAAGTTGTACATGGCAGCGGCACCAAGGTGAATATCGTTCCTCAGGAAGGCTACACCATTGGTAAGATACTGGTAGACGGCGTTGAAGTGGCTCCTACTCTGGTATATACCTTCTCCGACGTTACTGCCGACCACACCATTGCTGTTTCCTTTGTAAAGTATTAATTAAAAAAATTATCCCCGCAGGAAATTATCCTGCGGGGAATTTTTTTATTCACTATATGCTCATTGCTGCCCAATGACCGGAGAACACTGCCTCCCTGATGGTTCCGGCTTCATAACTGTCGCCGATATTGAAATATAGAGGAGCGATGCCGCGGAAAGCTTCTGCCTGCTCGGTCAGAGGTCGTACACCTGTGGCGATAACTGCCTTGCCGCAGGGAATAAGCTCACCGGTGTCCAGAACAACACAGTCTTTGGTTACTTCCACCGCACGGCTGTTGACTCGGGTGGGAATGCCGTTTTGCTGCAGAAGACCGAGAATTTCCATAGGATTGTAGTGCCCGCCGGGTTTGGACTTTTTGAAGAAGTCAGCCATATCCTCCGGCAAAAGTGATGGCAGCAATCTGTTTTCTGCCTCGATAAGCATAACTTCGCATTCGCTGTTTTGCTGTTTCAGATGAAGAGCTGTCTCAACGCCTGTAAGACCGCCTCCGATAACTACCACGGTGCCATCGGCTTTGGCACCGGGACCGTAGGCGCCCATGGCATTCATGGCGGAGCCTTTAATGTCAGTCACCTGCTTTGCACCCAGTGCAGCGATGACTGCGAAAGGCTCTTCCGCTGCCACAAGCTCAGCAGTGGCAGTGGTGGACAAACGAAGATCAACGCCGAGGGTATACATTCTGGCGATCATGTTGTCCTTAAAAAGCTTTGTATCGGTCTTGCTTTCATCCCAGTCAGCGAATCGACATACACCGCCAAGGGTGGAGCTTTTTTCAAAAAGGACGACCTTGTGTCCGCGTCTGGCTGCGGTTTCGGCTGCCTTCATACCTGCTATGCCGCCGCCGATGACAACCACCTTGCGGCTTTTGACTGCGGGTTTGACTTCCAGATCTGTGTGCAGCTTCATCTGAACCACGGGGTTCACACGGCACAGGAAATCACCGGTGCAGCCGGTGGCACAGCGCAGGCAGGTGTTTATCATTTCCGGTTGTCCCTCCATGACCTTTCTGGGCCACTGAGGATCGGAAAGGTGCAGCTGACGACCGGAACAAATAAAATCAGCCTTGCCTTCGGCAATTATTTTTTCTGCCATTTCAGGATCATTGATAGCGCCCACAACTGCCACAGCCATTTTTACATGCTTTTTTATTTCCGCTGCATAATGCACATTCAGTCCGGAAGGATAAGCGGAGGTTGGTATGGTGCCTACGGAGGTGGACACATGGAAAATGTCCACAAGACCGTCTACCATCCTGGCAAACTCAATGGTTTCATCCAGCGTGATCTCCATCTCGCCGTCAGAAATGGCGCTTACTCGAAGCTCAATGATGAAATCGTCTCCGCAAAGATCTCTGATACGCTGAAGTATCATGATCGGCGCTCTGGCTCTGTTCTCAAGGCTGCCGCCGAATCGGTCTGTTCTGCGGTTGGAGGTGGCAGAAAGAAACTGAGTAAACAGCTGACCATGTCCGCCGTGTACTACAACGCCATCACATCCGCAGTCCTGTACTGCTTTGGCGCAGAAGGCGAACTGGTTGGCAATATCTTCAATATCCTTTTCTTCCATGACCCGAAGGGGCAGCTCTATCATGGGCGGCATACCGGGCATGGGTTCCATTTTAGGACCGGGAGGATCGGGGGAAACCGCCAGCGCACAGTCGGCGGTCATCATGTATTCGTAACCGGGTTCAGCGCCGTTGCTTTTTCCGCCGTGGGAAAGCTCTATCATGGTCAGTACTCCTCTGGCGTGAGCCATTCGGTTGTACTGCTGCACCGATTCAAGAAGGTCAACGGATATGGGATCGTCATAAAAACGGAACCTGCGGGCGCCGCCTCTGCCGCCGTAAACCGGGTCAACAGGATTGTCCAGTGTACTTATCCGTGCCACACCGCCGTCCATCAGTACCTGGCAGTAATCGAGATAATCCTGATGCATATAGCCGTCTTCATTTTCGTGAAGAGTTCCATGAGGAGCGGCAAGTATGCGGTTTTTAAAGGTTTTGCTGCCAATGGTGTAGGGCGATAAAAGGTGGCTGAATTTTGATGTCATCCTTATCATTCCTTTTCATTTTTCTTCGACATTAAATATAGTATATTTGCCTTGATATTTCAACCGTAATTGACTTTGCATTGATTATGATGTACAGTGAAATATATAATTAAGAATACGTAATATATTGAGAGTTAGACGATGGATCGCAAAGTCAGAGCAGCTCAATACGTTATCGGACAGATGGGAACCTTTCACCGAGGGGATCTGCTCTGCACACGCTCAATGAATGAGTATGCTGAAAAGGAGAACTGACAATGAAGAAAATAAACTATAAAACAGCCGAGCTTTTGCTTACGACTCCGTGGTGGGAACCGGCTTACGCTGAAAAGCTGCACAACGAACTGACGCTGGACTTTCCCAATGCGCCTCCGGGAATGCCGCAATATATGGATAGCTTTGACGCAGAGCTTTACCGAAGCTGGATGACCGATACGGTAAAAAGCTTCAAAGCTGACCTTATCGAGCTTTACGGTACCTCTGATGAGAACTCCTTTTGGGCTGTCAGTAAAGTGGAGATGGATGTTTTCTGGGCAGGCAAGCCGGGAAAATTTTCTTCCCGAAGGTTCAGTAACCTGATATTTAAAGACGGCAAACTCTTTAAACTTCGTGAATTGACTGATCCCCTTAAATGGCTGAACGCCATCGGTGCTGACGTTCCTGTTTTCCGCATGGATCTGTATGATGCCAGAATAGATGAGTATCTGGCTCATGCTGAAGCTCCTGCCCATAACTCTTCGGGAGAATTGGCAGCTGACCCCGAATCTGTCAAAGCTCGTATAGAAGCCAATCTGAACGCTTTCCGTCAGGCAAATTATTGGGAAGTAATGGGCAGCCAGACTTCGTTTGCACCTGACTATACTTCTGCGGTCTGGTTTCTGCCTCCGGAGATGGATGAGGAATACCCCGAAGAAATGATGCCCAGAGTTGAAGGCTGGAGCGTTCTCAGCTGCCCGGTAATAAATTTCGACTGTCGCGGCGTGTACCACGCCACCGATGACCCCGGTGTATATTTTTGCGAGTATATGTGTTCTGGCAAGACCGACTGGATAGGCAACAATGCGCCCAACAGCCGCTACCGCAACCGTTACTGGTATATACTTCGGTTTAATGAGCTTGGGCAGATAATCCGCTGCGAGGAGATACTGAATCCCATCAATAAGTTCAATTCCATCGGTGTCAGCATTCCCACGTTCCCATATTATTTCTGAGAGAGATGACACTTTAATCGCCATTCGTCATAAACTTTCCGCTTCACAAATATACTGTCTACAAAGAGTAAAACGAATGAGGTGGACAGTATGGAAAATAACAGAAACACGGTAACACTGAGGGGAAATATTATCAGCCCTCCGGTGTTTTCCCATGAAAATCACAACCGTCAGTTTTATATCTTTCCCCTTAGGGTCGAAAGACTAAGCGGGAATGAGGATATCATTAATGTGGTGGCAGATCGCCAGCTCATGGAGCAGGTTGATCCCAATGGCGGGAACTGCGTAACGGTAACAGGAGAGCTGCGTTCATTCAACAACCGCAGCGGACAGGGGAGCCGACTGGTGATAACGGTGTATGCCTTTTCCATAGAGGAGGATTTCGGTGAACACACTAACGAAGTCTCCGTTACCGGAGCTATCTGCAAGCCTCCGGTATTTCGCACAACGCCCCTTGGCAGAGATATATGTGATGTGATGCTGGCAGTCAACCGACGCTATCGAAGGACCGACTATCTGCCGATCATTGTCTGGGGACGCACTGCCAGAGAGGTGGCACCGCTGCCTGTGGGTACGGAAATAAAAGTGGATGGACGTATTCAGAGCCGTCAGTACATAAAGATAAAGGACGGTGTAAGTTCAGAGCGTACAGCGTTTGAGATCTCCGCAATAGAAGTCGAAGTGAATAATTAGCCAAAGATAAGGGGCTGCAAAAAAACTCGCAGCGTCATTCTGAGAGCAGCTTGCTGCTCGTGAGAATCCGTTA